>DUZF01000001.1 GCA_013349665.1 Rhodospirillaceae bacterium
CGGTGCTGACGGTGACGGTGGAGCATCTGCTGCCTGACACGCCGCCCGCCGTGGTCTCCTACATCTTCGGGTTCCGCTCGCAGAAACTGATCCAGGTCAGCGTCCTGTGGGCGGCGGAAAAGCCCGATGGTCTGCCCGAGGCGGCGCTGACGCTGCGCAATTATTTCGACCATCTGCAGTTTCAGGACGGCAAATCCGCCACCGACGGCGTATTGGTCGACGGCAGCCGGGTGGTGTTCCGCGGCATCGACCGCAACGGCCATGCGGTGCTGGTCAATTTTCTGACCCCGTCGCCGGAGAAGAAAGTGGCGGGCGCCCTCAGCCTGTTGCGCGTCACCTATGCCGAGCGGACGGAAAACCCCGATGTCTACGTCCTCGAGTCGGGGAAGTTTTAATTGATCTTCGCCGGCAGGCTGACGGTGAAGCTGCTGCCCACCCCTTCACGACTGTCGATCGACAGCTGGCCACGATGGCGGTTGACCAGATGCTTGACGATGGCCAGGCCCAGGCCGGTGCCGCCGAGGCGCCGCGACCGCGCCGTGTCGACGCGGAAAAACCGTTCGGTCAGACGCGGCAGATGCTGTCGGGCGATCCCCTCGCCCTGGTCGATGACGGCGACGGCCACCATCGGCCGGCCGTCGAGGGATTGCGGCTCGGCCGGCCTGGCCGAGATGGTCACCGATGTGCCGTCGCGACCGTATTTCAGCGCGTTGTCCACCAGGTTCTGGAAAATCTGTTCGAGATCCTCCTCCTGCCCGTAGAGCGGCGGCAGCGGCTCGGCAATGTCGAGGACCAGCTCCATCCGGCGTTGAACGGCAGCCAGTTGCTGGGAGGAGACGACCCGTTTGAGCACCGCTGCGATGTCGGCATGGCCTTCGGGACGGGCATATTCCTGCAGCTCGATGCGCGACAGGGTCAGCAGGTCGGCGATCAGGCGGGACATCCGTTCGCCCTGCTCCTGCATGATTGCCAGAAAGCGGTCGCGCGCCTCGGCGTCGTCGCGGGCGGGACCCCGCAGGGTCTCGATAAATCCCAGCAGGGCGGCCAGCGGCGTGCGCAATTCATGGCTGGCATTGGCGACGAAATCGGCGCGCATCTGCTCGATACGTTTCATGGCGCTGATGTCGTGCAGCGCCAGGATCGCCACGGTACCGTCGGCGCCGGGGCTGGCGAGACGGCGGATCATCGCCCGGAATTGCCGGTCGTCGGGGCTCGGCTGGCTGAATTCGACCTCGTCGCCGGAGCCTTCGGCGAGGACCCGGTCGAGGGTTTCCAACAGGTCGGGCACCCTGAGCGAGCCGGTAAGATCGCGGCCCGGCGGCTGCCGGCCGAAGATCTCCTCGGCCGCCCGGTTGCAGCGGACCACCCGTCGCTGGGCATCGATCAGAAAGATCGGGCTGGGCAGGTCGTCGAACAGCGCCTCGTGAAACTTCAACGCCGCCGAAAGTTCGTCTCTCTGGTCGTGCCAGGCCCGCACCACCTGGCGCAGCGCCACCATCATGTCGCTGCCGGTGCCGGTGATCGGCTGCGGCTGCGGTGGCGGCTCACCGCGCCCGAGGACGCGGGCATAGCGTGCGATCTCGGCTAGTTCGCGCAATGTCGGGCGCAGGGCGACGGCCAGCAGCGAGACGGTAACGGCGCAGCCGGCCAGCGCCGGGCCGACGTCCAGCCAGCCTTGCGTCGCCAGCACCAGGAGGACGACGACGGTCGGCAGGGAGAGAACGGCGACCACCGGCAGCAAGCGGCGGCCGATATGGACGGGATCGGCGAGCATCGACGACTGATACACCGACTGCCGATGGATGTCATGCGGTGTCATTATGCCTTCCGCCCTAGCGATCTATTGCGGGCGTCGGATCGACGGCGGCCAAGCATTCCGCGCAAAGTTCCATCGATTATTTTGTCGCGGAGGTGGGCGACGGACAATTCCATTGATCAGGCCCTGGCGGCGTCCTCGGCCATGCAGGCGGACGGCCGCTGGCGCGAGGCCGAAGACATTTATCGGGCCATCCTGCGAAGGTGTCCGGCCCAGCCGGATGCCAACCACAACCTCGGCATCATGGCCGCCCAGCGTGGTCTGCCGCAGCAGGCCTTGCCCTATCTGCGGGCGGCTGTCCTGGCGGCCCCCGGCATCGCCCAATTCCGGCTGTCGCATATCCAGGCCTTGCTGGACGGCGGCCTGACGGCGGCGGCCGGCCGGGAGCTTCGGCAAAGCCGCCGGCTGGGGTTCTCCGGCACCGCCTTCGATGATCTGCAAGGCCGTCTCGACGGGGCGCGGCGCGGCCTTGCAGCGGTGGACGGAGCGTCGCTGTTCAATCTTGCCCTCGACCATCACCGGGCCGGGCGTCTGGGCAGCGCCGCCGCAGCTTACCGCCGGGTCCTGCTGCGCCGCCCCGACGATCCGCTGCCGCTGTATTGGCTCGGCAATGCGCTGCGCGACCAGGGCTGGCTGGCGGCGGCGACCGCCTGTTACCATCGCGCCCTGGTCGGCCGGCCGGATTTCGCCGAGGCCCTGTTCGTCCTTGCCACCTTTGACGACGACCGTCGCGGCTTTGCCCGCGTGCTGATGCTCAAGGCGGATTACCCGGCGGTCTACTGCAACCTGGGAACGATGGCGGCGGTCGCCGCCGAGCCTCGCCGGGCGATGATCCTCTGGCGCGCCGCCCTGGCCTTCGATCCGGCCCTCGCCGAGGCCCATTTCAATCTCGGCACGGTTGATGACGCCCTCGGCGAGGACGAGATCGCCATCCGCCGCTATCGTCGTGCCAGGACCATTCTGCCCGGTTACGCCGGCGCCCATGTCAATGAAGGCCTGTGCCGCCTGCGGATTGGCGACTATGCCGGCGGTTGGGCCGAATATGAATGGCGGTGGCATGGCGGCAGTCCTGATCTGGCGCCGCGGCGCTTCGCGGTGCCGCGATGGGACGGCGGACCGCTTCCCGGGCGCACCATCCTGCTGCATGCCGAACAGGGTTACGGCGATGCCCTGCAGTTCTGCCGTTACCTGCCGATGACGGCGGCGGCGTCCGGCGCCCGTCTGGTACTCGAGGTGCCGCCGCCGCTGAAGGCCCTATTGACCGGTTGGCCAGGGGCGGTGGAGGTCATCGCCCAGGGGGAACCGTTGCCGTCCGTCGATGCCCATTGCCCATTGCTGAGCCTGCCGGGAATTTTCCGCACCACAGCGGACACCATACCGGATGGGCCACCCTATCTGGCGGTGGCGCCCGCCCTGGTTCATCAGTGGCGGCGCCGACTGTCGGCGGAGCGACCGCAGATCGGCGTCTGCTGGGCCGGCAATCCGGGCAACCGCAGCGATCACCGGCGCTCTCTGCCGCTGGAGCAGTTGCTGCCGCTGCTGGTCAGGGGCGGCGCCACCTGGCATGTGCTGCAAAGGGATCTGCGCGACGGCGATTATCGCCTGATCTCCGCGGTGCCGTGGCTGGTCCGGCATCCCCTGGCCGATTTCGCCGATACCGCGGCGCTGGTGTCGGCGCTCGATCTGGTGGTCAGCGTCGATACCGCCGTCGCCCATCTGGCCGGGGCCCTGGGCCGGCCGACCTGGCTGCTGTTGCCCTATGTCGCGGACTGGCGGTGGTTGAGGGACGGCGAGGACAGTCCCTGGTATGCCAGCATGCGACTGTTCCGCCAACCGGCCCCCGGCGACTGGCGCCCGGTGCTGGACCGCCTGGCCGCCGCCTTGGACGATATCGCTCCCGCCCCCCGCCGTCTCCGGCGCGGGGCGGGGCATGGCGGCCAGTTCCGGCCGTTCTGCGAGGCCCGCCCGACGAAATTGTCGATCTGATCATTCATTTGTTCGGCGCGCTGGGCGAGATCGCCGACGGCCCCCAAGGTCCTTTTGATCCAGTCGGCTTCCATGGTTCGGCGAAGCATGGCCTGACTGTACTGGCGTGACCGCGACAGCGACGGCCGAAACGCGAGGCTTCCCAGCGCATTTCAGCCACCCACATAGACGCAACACCTCCCGAACCTGCCACAATTGCGACTGACGGGCTATTTCGTAAATGCCTGCGACGGGGAGCCCAGCACCCACGTCTCGGCGGACTTGTTCGGACATTGGAGTCTCCGGGTTCGGATAAGGGTCAAACGCTGTCCGGCAATGGAATGAACTCAACCTCGTCGCCCACCACCTTGGCGAAGCGGCCGGCCCTCCAATCTGCCTTGGCCTGCTCGATGCGTTCGCGGCTGGAGGAAACGAAGTTCCAGAAGATGTGGTGGGGGCCAACCATGGCGGCGCCTCCCAACAGCATCAGTCGCGCCCCTTGCGGCCCGGCGCGCAGCGCCAAACGGTCGCAGCTGCGAAAGACCAGCATTCGGCCTGACGCGAACCGGTTGCCCGATATTTCGACCTCGCCCTCCACCACGTAGGCGGCGCGTTCTTCGTGTTCCTTTCCATCGGGCAGAGGCACGGCAGCGCCGGGAGCGAGAACAGCATCGGCGTAGAACAGCGAGGAAAACACCTCAACGGGCGAGGTCAGTCCCCACCCCGTACCGGCGATCAGGCGCAGCCACAGACCGCCTTCGGCGACCAGCGGCAGGCTGGCCCCCGGATGGTGGGCGAAGCCGGGGGCCGTTTCCTCGACCGCCTGCGGCAGCGCAACCCAGGCCTGAATCCCGGACAGGCGGTTGGCGTGGCCGCGCAAGTCTTGATCCGTGCGCTCCGAATGGGTAATGCCGCGACCGGCGGTCATCCAGTTGACGTCACCGGGGAGGATGGCCTGCCGCGAGCCCAGGCTGTCGCGATGAAGGATTTGGCCCTCGAACAGGTAGGTGACGGTTGCCAGGCCGATATGCGGGTGCGGGCGAACGTCGAGCCCTCGCCCCGCCAGGAATTCCCCGGGACCCGCCTGGTCGAAGAAGATGAACGGGCCGACCATCTGCCGCTGGCCTGCCGGCAGCGCACGGCGAACCTCGAACCCGCCGAGGTCGTGGCTCCGGGGCAGGAGCACAAGTTCGACGGTATCGGACGATGCAGAAAAGATCGGATTTTCAGCGGGCTGCCAGCTCATCAGCATCCCCTCGCCTGTCGGCATTCGCAGGAAAAATAGGTGCCCCGACCCTCGGTTACAAGCTTAGCCGAGGTGTTGTTTTGGTGGGAGGCGCAGGGACGAACACGGAGAACATCGAGCCCCGACCGTCTCGGGAGGCGACCGCCACATGCAATCCCAAAAGAGTGGCCAGTTCCTTGACCGTCGCCAGACCCAAACCCAGCCCGCCGCCTCCGCCCGTTGCACTATTTTGCTGCGCGGTGGCGCCGCGATGGAAGGCTAGGAAAATTGTCTCAAAGTCCTCCGGTGGGATCCCTGGTCCGGTGTCCCAAACCTCGATCCGAACGCCACCCGTGGTCCGGCGACAGCCGAATAACACCCGCCCGCGAACGGTATAGCGTACGGCGTTAGACAGCAGATTGCGCAGGAGGCGGGCGAGCAGCTGGGCATCAGTCTGCACCGACAGCGAGGACCGAACGTAGCGGAACTCAAGACCGTGTTGAAAACAGCTGAGACGGCATTCATCGGCAAGTTGTGCCAACACCATCTCCACCGGAAAGCTCCGGACCTCGGGGTTAACAGCGTGACATTGCACCGCGGTGATGTCGCTCAGGGAATCCAGCGCCGCGCCCATGGCCTCGAGACAGCTCGTGGTACGATCGACCAATGTGAAATTGCTTTCCACCGACGGCAGCCGGCCCCTGAGAACGTCGAGGAATAATCGCGCCGCCTGCAGCGGCTGCTTCAGATCATGACCGACAGCGGCGACCAAACGGGTCTTGGCGACGTTGGCGGTGTCGGCGTCGTCCTTGCCGGACACGGCCTGGACGAGCGCCTGCATCAATCGATCCGCATGGCGGTCGCGCTCGGTAATGGCGCCAACCAGAATGAGTATGACGCCGCCGGTAACGGCCATCACCATTTGCAGCATGATAAGATTGCCGATGCGACTGCCATGGGAAAACGGTCCCACGCCCCAGGCGGTATAGCAGACCGCCAGCACCAACATCACTTCGAGGGCCAATGTCGTCCATCGAGGCTGCAGGCGCAACCCTGCCCAGACCAGAGGTGGAAAGATGAACAGGATGACCGGCATGCGGGTCAGGCCCAGCCAGTTCCAGGCCGTTTCTCCGACGAACGGAATCGTGGTTGCCGCGGCCACCGTGACCAGCAGGATGACAGCCTCGATGTGCCTTGCGTGTCTCCCGGGACTGGCCGGTCTTCCGAACCAGGCCAGAACCAGAGGCGTCAGAAACAGCGATCCCATCCCATCGCCGACCCACCAGACGAGCCACACGTCAGCGTAATGTCCCCAATCCGACAGCTTGGCGAAGGATAGGCTGAGCACGCCCACGGATGCCGCCACCGTCGGGACAAGCAGTGCCACCCCCAGCAGTATCAAAGCGTCACGCACATGCGCGATCTCGCCGGTAATCCCCAGTTGGCGCAGTACAACAGCCCCAAGGATCGCCTCGGCGCTATTGCCGGTGGCTATTCCCGCCGCCACCGTCACGGGATCGCCAATGCTGTAATTGACCAGGAAAGCCCCAAGAGCGATGGCCGGACACCAACGCGGCCCGAGAATCGTCAGGGCGCCGATAGAGAGTCCCGTGGCCGGCCAAAACGGCGAGACCGTGCCATGGACGAACGCAATGAGCAAACCGGCCTTGGCCGCCACCAAATAGACGATCAGCAACGCGGCGAACATACCGAGCCTTTTGCCGGCGGTGTCCAAACTCCGCAACAGTGACCTCCCTCTACAGGAAAAGAGGGCGGATCTTGGCGGTGCCGCCGGTTTAAAGAGAAGGAAACAGACGGTCAGATGCCATGGTGCAGTGCAGCATAATAAATGTGCATTGCATGGGGTGAAGCCATAAAAAGGGCAGCTTTATAGGCTGAGCGGACAAAATAGGAGCATTGGACACAATACCGTTTGATTCGTGCCGTTCGGCCCGAAAGAGTTCTCTATTTGCCCCTGAATACCCTTATCCCTATCGAACTATAGTCTGAACCGGTCAGGTCCGGCCGCTATGCGATACCCGCTCGACGAAATTGTCGATCTGATCATTCATTTGTTCGGCGCGCTGGGCGAGATCGCCGGCGGCAACAGCCACGGCTGATCAACATTCCAATCGCGAAAGGTCCTGCTCATAGAATGATGGAATCACATGCGGATTCCTTCGTCCAGAAAGATCAGTAATTGCAATTAGTTGAGCCCCCAAACTGGTAATTTTTCGCCGTCATCCCGGGCGGAGCGCAGCGCAGACCCGGGATCCATGCCAGGACAAAGTCCGTCATTTCCATGGACCCCGGCTCGCGCTGCGCTTGGCCGGGGTGACGATCCTACTTCACCTTTATTAGGCTGGCACCGCCGCCACTCCCATTTGTCCGGAATGTCGGGGGCGCAGCCCCACGACATTTCGGAGATAGGCTCCTAGCCCGCATTTCCCGCCCTTTGGGGTCGCGTCGTGGCGGGCGTCCGGTTCGTTGTCGCCCTCGGCGTGGCGGCCAGCCACGCCTTCGGCCGGACCTGACCCATAAGAGAGCGGTCCGGGGCTGCCCCTCTGATGTCCCCCTGATTGACGCGCAGCCATAATGTAGCTATATTGTTGTAGCTACAGGAGCAGGGGTTGACGGACTGGACGTGGAGCTCAAAAAAGGCTCGGCAAAACCTGAAAAATCACAAGGTCAGCTTCGAGCTTGCAAAGCGTGCATTAGACGATCCGTTGGCACTGACACAAGATGACCCGTATCCGTATGAGCAACGATACCAAACACTGTGCCAGCCTAGCGCCTCATCTCATCTTCTTCTTTTCGTTGTCCACACATGCGACGAAGAGACGGACACAGGCAGGATTATAAGCGCTCGGAAAGCAGATCCGAGCGAAAGGAGGGCATATGAAGGGCGGTAACACGAAGCCGTTGACGCCAGAGCTTGAGGCCGAAATTCGCGCCTTGGAAGCGATGCCGGACAGCGAGATCGACACCTCGGACATGCCAGTGGTCACGGATTGGAGCAAAGCCAAGCGGGGGATGTTCTACCGTCCCGTCAAGGCATTGCACTCACTGCGGATCGACAATGATGTATGGTCGTGGTTCCAATCCAAGGGCCGTGGCTATCAGACCCAAATCAACGACATCCTGCGACAGCAGATGGAGCGGGAGAAAGAACAGTCCCGCGCCTGACGCCGACATCCGCATGACAACAGGTTGCGCGCTCCTGCGACAGGGTTTTAGTGCGGCCAGTTCCGGCCGTTCTGCGAGGCCCGCCCGACGAAATTGTCGATCTGATCATTTATTTGTTCGGCGCTAACGTTTTGCGACAGGGCGTGTTCTCGATCAGGCGCGATTTGGCATGTCCGAAGCGTCGTAATGAACCGCCGACAAAATCGGCTTCTCCCGGTCGCGAAAGGCAATCCAATAGGGCGGGAAATAGACCCAATAGGTCCCCGCTTCCTTGAGCGAAGGGTAAGGACGCGGAGCAGGAAAAACTTTAGCTGTCCCCGCAATGATCGCGTCCGAGGCTTGCCCGAGCGTCTTATAGAGGTTCCGCACCGCCTCCGGGCGCTGCTTCTGATAGAGGTAATGCGTCACCAGCGCCTCAACATGAGACGCGGCGCGAAAGGTATAGGGGAGGATCATCGACGAGAAGTCGCCGTCGGGTAGTCGTCGGGGTACGGCTCGGCCTCGTATCGGGCAAGCGCTTCCTGGATCCGGGCAAGCACAGTTTCACCGGGCACAACGCGACCCGCCTCAATGTCGGCCTTGCTGGCCGCGAGGTCTTCCCTAAGTTGTTCGATGGTCGTCAAGGTGTGCTGAGCCATCAGCTGAATATAAGCTCTTTTCGGCAAGAAGCCAAGAATGCACGCCTAACGTGCACGCCTGACGCCGACATCCGCATGACGAGAGGTTGTGCGATTCTGCGACAGGGTTTTAGTACGGTCAGTTCCGGCCGTTGTGCGAGACCCGCTCGACGAAACTGTCGATCTGATCATTCATTTGTTCGGCGCGGTGGGCGAGATCGCCGGCGGCGATGAGAACCTGGCCGGAGGCATCGGTCGCCGTACCCGCCATTTCGGCGACGTCGCCGATGGTCTGGGCAACCAATTGAATACCCTGCGCGACGGATCGTATCGAGGCGCTGATGTCAGCCACCGCCGTGCTTTGTTGATCGGTCGATGTTGATATGACCGTTGACGAGGAATCGATCTCGCGGACCATGGAGTCGATATTCCTGATCGCCGACACCGCGGTGTCGGTCATCGACCGCATGTTTCTTATCTGTTCGTCGATCTCGTCCGTCGCCTTGGCGGTCTGGTTGGCCAGGGTCTTCACCTCATTGGCGACGACGGCGAAGCCTTTTCCCGCCTCGCCGGCGCGGGCCGCCTCGATGGTCGCATTCAACGCCAGCAGATTGGTCTGGCTGGCGATGGCGTTGATGAGACTGACCACCTCGCCGATGCGCTGGGCGGCATCCACCAGCTTCAGAATATCCTGGTTGGCCTCGGCGACCACCCGCACCGCCGACTGGGCCTTCTCCGCCGATTGCGTCACCTGCCGGGCGACTTCGCGGATCCCGGCGGCAACCTGCTCCGCCGTCGCGGCCACCGCGTCGACGCTGGACGAGGTGTCTTCGGCCACATGGACCGCCTCGGAGGAGCTGGCGCTGGTGCGGGCGGCGATTTCCGACATCTGGCGCGAGGTGGCCTCCAGCTCGGTCGCCGTCGCCGCCATCGCCTCGCTCTCGTTCTTGATGGTGCCGCCGATTTTGCCGGCCTCGGCGGCGAAACTGTCGCTGCGTTGCTGCATGGAGGCCAAGGCTTTGTTGATCAGTCTTGCATGGGCAGCGAACTCACCCACCAGACCATCGGTGAGGATGTGCCTGAAATAGAGCCCGGCCGAGGTCTTCTCCATCGCCGCGTCGGCTTCCTTGGTGAAGACTTCCGTCAAATCGAGCAGGCGGTTGACGCCGCGGTCGAGTTCCGCCAACCCGCCCCGTTCGGTGATGCCGACGATGCGGACGTCAAGGCGGCCGGCCGCCGCCTCGGTCAGCACCGTGGTGGCGCGGCTGATTTCCAGGCGTGTCTTGTGGAGAAACCACAGGGCGGCCAGGGCCACCACGGCAACCGACAGATTGCCGGCGGCGTTGAGCAGGTCGCCGCGCAGGCTCATGAGGACGATCCCGACCAGGCTGAGGGCGGCGGCGATGCCGCAGGCCGCATAGGCTTTAGAGAGAGAAGACAAATTCATCATAGGAAATCCCCGCCGCCTGCAACTTGCTGAGCACCGCCTGGAAGCCGGCCTCCATTCCCGCCTTGCGATCGGCATGGGATTTTTCGATGGCCAGAAGTTCCTTGTAAAGGGCGTCCGCCTTGGCCACCGCCTCGGGCCGCGGCGAGCGGCGGTTGGAATGATAGCTGACGATCCGCCCGGTCTCGTCGAAGGTCGGCGTCACATGCGCAAGAACCCAGTAATGATCGCCGTTCTTGGCCCGATTAAGTACATAGGCGAAGATCTCTTTCCCCGATTCGATGGTGTCCCAAAGCAGTTTGAAGACACAGCGGGGCATGGCGGGATGGCGGACGATGCTGTGCGGTTGCCCCAGCATTTCCTTCTCGCTGTAACCCGCCAAGCGCAGAAAGACCTCGTTCCCATAGATGATGTGACCCTTGGGATTGGTCTTGCTGACAATGATTTCATTGGTACCGAACTTTCGCTCGACCCCGGATAGGAACACGCCGTCTTTCGCCATATTTACCCCGATTGCCGCCTACGTTCCCCCGCCCGGGGGCAACCCGGCGCGACCGCCCACTCTTAAGGCCTGTCTCGGGCAAGGAAGGCAAGTGGGTGTTAGTATGGTAAACCAAACGTTTATATTTTGTATAATACCTTTGTGCCCGGGCGCTGTCGCCCGGGCACCGAAGGCCGGTCAGCCCTTTTTCTTGGACAGACGCAGGGAATCATGGCTGGCCATGACCGCCATGTTCATCAGGTCGCTGGCGGTGGCGTCCATGCTGGCGATCTGCACCGCCTTCGACATCCCCGACAGCACCGGCCCGATGATGGTGCCGCCGCCCAGTTTCTGCAGCATCTTCCAAGCGATATGCGCCGAGTAGAGGCCGGGCATGATGAGGATATTGGCCGGTCCGGTCAGGCGGCAGAACGGATAATGCTTGAGCAACTCGGGGTCGAGGGCGACGTCGGCGGCCATTTCGCCGTCATATTCGAAGTCCACCTTGCGCTGGTCGAGGATGTTCACCGCCTCGTGCACCCGCTCGGAATTGAGATTCGGCGGGTTGCCGAAATTGGCATAGGACAGCAAGGCGACCCGCGGCTCGTGGCCCATCAGGCGGGCATTGGCGGCGGCCTGGCAGGCGATATCGGCCAACTGGCGCGAGGTCGGGGTTTCCAGCACCACGCTGTCGGCGATAAATACCGTGCAGCCATGGGTGACCAGGATAGTGGTGCCGAACACCAGCTCGCCGGGTGTCGGATCGATCATCCGTTTGACCTCGTCGAAGGCCTGGTACCAGTTGCGGGTCAAGCCGGTGACCATGGCGTCGGCATCGCCGGCCGCCACCATGGCGGCGGCGAAGGTGTTGCGGTCGAAGGCCACCCAGCGGATGGCGTCGCGCCTGAGCGCTCCCTTGCGCTGCATCCGCGCATACAGCATGTCCGCGTAATGCTGCTTGTTCTTGTGGAACAGCGGCGCCCCCAGTTCGATACCGTCCAGGGCGTTTTCCATGCCGGCGGCCTTGACCATTTCGCGGATGCGGGCTTCGCGGCCGACCAGGATCGGTGTGCCGTAACCGTTGTCGCGGAAGGCGACGGCGGCGCGGATGGTCTTTTCCTCCTCGCCTTCGGCGAACACCACGCGGCGTGGATTGGCCTTGACCTCCTGGAAGATCACCTGCAGCGAGGCCGCCGTCGGGTCGAGGCGTCCGGTGAGCTCGCGCCGGTAGGCATCCATGTCGGTGATCGGTTTGGTGGCGACGCCGCTGTCCATGGCGGCCTGGGCCACCGCCGAGGGAATGGCCGAGATCAGGCGCGGATCGAAAGGCACCGGAATGATGTATTCGGGACCGTAGCGCAAACGCCGTCCGGCATAGGCGGCATCCACCTCGTCCGGCACGTCCTGGCGGGCCATCTGGGCGATGGCCTGGGCGGCGGCGATCTTCATGGCGTCGTTGATGGTGCGCGCCCTCACGTCGAGGGCGCCGCGGAAGATATAGGGAAAGCCCAGCACATTATTGATCTGGTTGGGATAGTCCGAGCGGCCGGTGGCGACGATGGCGTCGGCGCGGACCGACTTGACCTCCTCGGGGGTGATTTCCGGATCGGGATTGGCCATGGCGAAGATGATCGGTTTGGGCGCCATGCCGGCCACCATCTCGGGGGTTACCGCGCCTTTCGCCGACAGTCCGTAGAAGGCGTCGGCGCCGGCCAGGGCCTCGGTCAGGGTGCGGGCCTCGGTCTCCACCGCATGAGCCGATTTCCACTGGTTCATGCCGCTGGTGCGGCCCTTGTAGATGACCCCCTTGGTGTCGCACATGATGACGTTGTTGTGCGGCAGGCCCATGGCCTTGATCAGTTCGACGCAGGCGATGGCCGAGGCGCCGGCGCCGTTGACCACCAGGCGGGTGGTCTTGATGTCGCGCCCGGTCAGGTGCAGGGCGTTGAGAAAGCCGGCCGCCGAGATGATGGCGGTGCCGTGCTGGTCGTCGTGAAACACCGGAATATCCATCAGTTCGCGCAGGCGCTGCTCGATGATGAAACATTCCGGGGCCTTGATGTCTTCCAGGTTGATGCCGCCGAAGCTCGGACCGAGATAGCGCACGGCGCCGATGAATTCGTCGACATCCCGGGTGTCGACCTCGAGATCGATGGCGTCGATATCGGCAAAGCGCTTGAACAGCACGGCCTTGCCCTCCATCACCGGCTTGCTGGCCAGGGCGCCCAGGTCGCCGAGGCCGAGTACCGCGGTGCCGTTGGAGATCACCGCCACCAGATTGCCCTTGGCGGTATAGTCATAGGCCAGTGACGGGTCGCGGGCGATATGCAGGCAGGGGAAGGCCACGCCCGGCGAATAGGCCAGCGACAGGTCGCGCTGGGTGGTCAGCGGCTTGCTGGGCCTCACCTCGATCTTGCCCGGCCGCCCGGAGGAATGCATCAGCAAGGTGTCTTTTTCGAGGTCGGCGATATTGTGTTCGACGGCGTCATAGGCCATGAGTGGATCCTTCTTCATTGTTTTTGTTCATGTAACGGATAACGGACGCGAAAATCCGGGGTCAGGCGGATCGCTGATTGGCGTGGACATTGGCTCCGCCGGCGGCGGTCAGAATGTCGATCGCCTGGGGCCGTCGTGCCGGGTCGGCGATGTCGACCCACAGCAACAGGCTGCCGGCCTCCAACGCCCGGACGAAATCCTCCGAATGCGGCTTGGCGGTCACCTCGTCGAGGAATTCCTTGACGGCGGCGCCGCCGACCCCGGCGGCGATGAGCGCGGCGATGGCGGCGCCCACCGGACCGGTGGCCAGGGCGATGAGCCCGGCGGTGATCAGCGGACCCTCGTATTTGAGCTCGCCGACCAGGGCGACCAGGCGTTCTTTCCAGCCGGCGACCGCCGTCTGGGCGGCGTCGATGCTGTCATGGGAGGCCAGGACCGAAATGTCGCTGCGCTGGAATCCGGCCGCCAGCAGGCTTTGCACGGCGCAATCAAAATCGCGGCGGGTGGAAAATATGCCGACCACTTCGCTGCGGGTGCGAGAACTGCTCAACGGATGCCATCCTCTATCCAGACGACCCTCATTGTGCCGTATGCGCGTCGGGTTTCATAGCCCCCCCTGACCGATCATGGTAAGTTTCCCGCCTTCCAACAGGGACCGTCATATCTTGAACGACACATCCTACGGCGAAGAGACTATCCGCCCGCCGGCGGCCGACGAGGGGACGCCGATGATGGTGCAATACCTCGCCATCAAGGCTGCCCATCCCGACTGCCTGCTGTTCTATCGCATGGGCGATTTCTACGAGATGTTCTTCGCCGACGCCGAACGGGCGGCGGCGGCGCTGGACATCACGCTGACCCGGCGCGGCAAGCATGGCGGCGAGGATATTCCCATGTGCGGGGTGCCGGTGCACAGCCATGAGGGCTATCTGTCGCGCCTGATCCGCAAGGGCTTCAAGGTTGCCGTCTGCGAACAGACCGAGGATCCGGCGGCGGCCAGGAAGCGCGGCGCCAAATCGGTGGTCGAGCGGGCGGTGATCCGTGTCGTCACCCCCGGCACCCTGACCGAGGAGGCGCTGCTCGACGCCCGCCGCCACAACTATCTGGCCGCCCTGGCCGAGGTGCATGGCGGCCTCGGCCTGGCCTGGCTGGACATGTCCACCGGCGATTTCCAGACCCAGGCGCTGGGCCCCGGGTCGCTGGGCGCCGCCCTCGCCCGCCTGATGCCGGGCGAACTGCTGCTGTCGGAACGCCTCCTCGACCAGCCGGGCCTGGTCGACTGGAAGGCGGTGCTCTGTCCGCTGCCGGCCGTGCGCTTCGATTCGGAAAACGCCCGCCGCCGCCTGGAGGCGCTTTACGGGGTCAGGGCGCTGGATGCTTTCGGCAGTTTCGGACGGGCGGAACTGGCCGCCGCCGGAGCGCTGGTCGACTATCTCGAACTGACCCAGAAGGGCCGCCTGCCGCGCCTGCCGGCGCCGCGCCGCCTGGCCGAGGGGGCGGTGATGGAGATCGACGCCGCCACCAGGCGCAATCTCGAACTGACCGAGACGCTGACCGGCCAGCGCGGCGGCAGTCTGCTGGCGGTGATCGACCGCACCGTCAGCGGCGCCGGCGGACGCCTGCTGGCCGGCCATCTGGGGGCGCCGCTGACCGATGTGGCGGCCATCGAGGGGCGTCTGGACATGGTGGCCTTTTTCGCCGGTCCGCATGGCCTGAGGGCCGATATCCGCCAATTGCTGGGCCGCTGTCCGGATGTCGAGCGGGCCCTGTCCCGCCTGACGCTGGGCCGCGGCGGACCGCGCGATCTGGCGGCGATCGCCGAGGCCCTCGGCCAGGTCCCGGCGCTGCGGACCCGGCTGGCCGGCGAGGATTGCCTGCGGCCGCCGCCCCCCGGCGTCGACGCTGCCGCCGCCGATCTCGGCGACCATGGCGCGCTGGTCGACCATCTGCGCCGGGCGCTGGCCGAGGACCTGCCGAATACCGTCAAGGACGGCGGCTTCATCGCCGCCGGCTACGATGCCGATCTCGACGAGCTGCGCTCCCTGCGCGACGAAAGCCGCCGCCTCATCGCGGCGCTGCAGGCCCGCTATGCCGAGGAGGCCGGGGTGGCGGCGCTGAAGGTCCGCCACAACAATGTGCTGGGCTATTATGTCGAGGTGCCGGCGAAGCAGGCCGAACGCATGGGGCCGCCGTTCATCCACCGCCAGACCGTCGCCTCGGCGATGCGCTATGCCACGGTGGAACTGGGCGAGTTGGAGGACCGCATCCGCAGCGCCGCCGAAAAGGCGCTGGCGGTGGAACTCGATCTGTTCAACCGCCTGCTCGCTTTGGTGATCGGCGACGCCGACGCCATCGCCCGGGCGGCCGGCGGGCTGGCCCGTCTCGACGTCGCCGCCGCTCTCGCCGAACTGGCGGTGGAGCGGCGTTATTGTCGCCCGCAGCTGGAGGACGGCACCGCCTTTTGCATCACCGGCGGCCGTCATCCGGTGGTCGAGGCGGCGCTGGAGGGAAGTTTCGTCGGCAATGACTGCGACCTTGCCGACAGCCGCCGACTGTGGCTGCTGACCGGACCCAACATGGCCGGCAAGTCCACCTTTCTACGGCAGAACGCGCTGATCGCGGTGCTCGCCCAGATGGGCAGCTTCGTCCCCGCCGAGGAGGCCCGCATCGGCATCGTCGACCGCCTGTTCAGCCGTGTCGGCGCCGCCGACGACCTCGCCCGCGGCCGCTCCACCTTCATGGTGGAAATGGTCGAGACGGCGGCCATTCTCAACCAGGCCGGCGCGCGGGCGCTGGTCATCCTCGACGAGATCGGCCGCGGCACCGCCACCTTCGACGGCCTGTCCATCGCCTGGGCGGTGGTCGAGCATCTGCATGACGTCACCCGCTGCCGCGCCCTGTTTGCCACCCATTACCACGAGCTGACGGCGCTCGCCGCCAAACTGCCGGCGCTGTCCTGCCACGCCATGCGGGTCAAGGAATGGCAAAACGAGGTGGTGTTCCTGCATGAGGTCGGGCCGGGGGCCGCCGACCGCTCCTACGGCATTCATGTGGCGCGGCTGGCGGGCTTGCCGGCTGCCGTCCTCGGGCGCGCCGAAACCATTCTGCACAGCCTGGAGAAGGGCCAGCAGTCGTCGTCCCTGGCCAAACTGGCCGATGACCTGCCGTTGTTCGCCGCCGCCCCGCGCCCCGCCCCGGCCGCCGCGCCGCCGTCGCCGGTGCTGGCCGAGCTGGCCGGCATCAACCCCGACCTGTTGAGTCCGCGCGATGCGCTGGATGTCCTGTACCGTCTCAAGAACCTGCTGATATAGTGAATGGCCATGGCACAGAAAATCAGCAATCAGCGGGCCATCATCGACCGGGCGGCGGTCACAGCCGAACTGGCGGCGGTGGTCGGTGAGGGACTGCCCAAGCAGAAGCGCCGCGCCCGCGTCCTCGAGGTCTTCAAGCAGGTCCTGCAGGACGGCCATGGCGAAGTGCGCCGGCGGTTCGAAAAGGACGGCCGCGGCGCCGCCGCGGTCGCCGAGAACTGCTTCCTGATGGATCAGCTGATCCGTCTCGTCCATGACTTCGCCAGCCTGCACGAATACCCCACCGGGGTCGCCACCACCGGCCAGGTGATGAGCATCGCCGCCGTCGGCGGCTACGGCCGCGGCGAACTGGCGCCGCAATCGGACCTCGATCTGCTGTTCCTGCTGCCCTACAAGCGCACCTCGCATGCCGAGCAGGTCGTCGAATACATGCTGTATCTGCTCTGGGACCTGGGTCTCAAGGTCGGCCATTCGACCCGCTCGGTGGATGAATGCATCCGCCACGCCAAGGCCGACATGACCATCCGCACGGCACTGCTGGAGACCCGGTGGCTGTGGGGCGACCAGACGCTGTTCGGCGAATTGAAGAAGCGCTACCGCTCGGAAGTGGTGGCCGGTTCGACCGAATTGTTCGTCGAGGCGAAAATGGCCGAACGCAACGAGCGGCACGCCCGCCTCGGCGAGGCCCGCTACGTGCTGGAACCCAATATCAAGGAGGGCAAGGGCGGCCTGCGCGACCTCCATACGCTGTTCTGGATCGCCAAATATCTTTATGTCATCAACGACGTCAGGGATCTGGTGGGGCTCGGCGCACTGTCCGAGGATGCCGCCAGCCGCTTCGCCAAAGCCCAGGACTTCCTGTGGACGGTGCGCTGCCACCTGCATTACCTGACCGGCCGCCAGGAAGACCGCCTGACCTTCGACATCCAGCAGGAAATCGCCTCGCGCATGGGCTATACCGACCATGGCGGCACGCTGGGCGTCGAGCGCTTCATGAAGCATTACTTCCTGATCGCCAAGGATGTCGGCGACCTGACCCGCATTTTCTGCGCGCTGCTGGAAAGCACGCACAAGAAAAAGCCTCTGTTGCGCATGCCGACGATCCTGCGCCAGAAGAAGATCGACGGCTTCCAGGTCGAGGGCAACCGTCTCGACATCCTCGACCAGGCCGATCTGGAAAAGGATCCGGTGAAGATGGTGCGCCTCTTCGCCACCGCGCTCAGCCTCGACCTCGATATCCATCCCCATGCGCTGTCCCTGGTCACCCAGAACCTGAAGCGCATCGACAATCGGATGCGCAACGACCCCGAGCCCAATCGCCTGTTCATGAACATGCTGACCTCGGGCAAGGACCCCGAGATGGCCTTGCGTCATATGAACGAGGCCGGTGTGCTGGGCCGCTTCATCCCCGATTTCGGGCGGGTGGTGGCGCAGATGCAGTACGACATGTACCATGTCTACACGGTGGACGAGCATACCATTCAGGCGCTCGGCATCCTGCACCGCATCGAGCAGGGCCGGCTGGCTGAGGAACTTCCCACCTCGACCGAGGTGATGCGCACCATCCAGTCGCGCCGCGCGCTCTATCTGGCTTTGTTCCTGCACGACATCGCTAAGGGGCGCAACGGCGACCATTCCGAGCTGGGCGCCGAGGTGGCGCTGAAGCTGGGGCCACGCCTCGGCCTGACCGACGAGGAGACGGAAACCGCCAGCTGGCTGGTGCGCCACCATCTGCTGATGACCCGCACCGCCTTCAAGCGCGACATCGACGACCCGCAAACCCTCGCCGGCTTCGTCGCCGTCGTGCAAAGCCCGGAACGGCTGAAGCTGCTGCTGCTGCTGACGGTGGCCGATGTGCGGGCGGTGGGTCCCAATGTGTGGAACAATTGGAAGGCCGGTCTGCTGCGCGAACTGTTCGGCCGCGCCCTCGACCGCATGAGCGGCGGTATCGGCGCCGAACGCTATGGCGCGCGGGTCGAAGCGGCGCAGGCGGCCTTGCGCGCCCAGCTGGTGCCGCTATGGCCGGCGGCCGACATCGATGCCCATCTGGCCCGCGGCTATCCGTCCTATTGGGTGTCCTTCGACACCGCCTCGCAGCTGCGCCATGCCCAGCTGATCCGCGAGGCCGAGCAGGCGCGCGCGCCGTTGACCGTCGACTGGCGCCAGGACAAAAGCCAGGGCGTCACCGAGGTCACCATCTACACCGGCGACCATGCCGGGCTGTTTTCCCAGATCGCCGGCGCCATGGCGTTGTGCGGCGCCAATATCGTCGATGCCAAGATCATCACCATGACCAACGGCATGGCGCTCGACAGCTTCGTCATCCAGGACTCCGAGGGCGAGGCCTTCGACTCCCCCAGCCGGCTGGCCAAACTGGCGGCGTCGCTGGATCAGGCGCTGACCGGCCGGTTGCGTTTCGAACGCGAGCTGGCCAAGCGCGGCAGCGCCATGGCCGCCAGCCGCACCCGGGTATTCAAGGTGCAGCCCCGGGTGGTGGTGGACAACACCGCCAGCGCCGGCCATACCCTCATCGAAGTCAACGCCCGCGACCGCATCGGCCTGCTCTATGACATCACCGCGGCGATGACCCGGCTCAACCTGCAGATCTCCTCGGCCCATATCTCGACCTATGGCGAGCGGGCGGTGGACGTGTTCTATGTCAAGAACGTCTTCGGCCTGAAGGTCGAACATACCGGTAAAGTCAGGGAAATCCGCAAGGCCCTCGACATGGTGCTGCGCGACCCCGGACTGGCGGGAAGCCTGCCGCCGGGCGGCGGCCAGGCATCGGCCGCCCAGTGAGCCCGGCCCAGTGAGCCTCGGCAAGGCGATCGCCACCATCGGCGGGCTGACGGTGCTGAGCCGCATCACCGGCCTGGCGCGCGAGATGCTGGTCGCCCGCTATCTCGGCGCCGGCACGGTGGCCGACGCCTTTTTCGTCGCCTTTCGCTTTCCCAATCTGTTCCGCAGCCTGTTCGCCGAAGGGGCCTTCAACGCCGCCTTCGTGCCGTTGTTCGCCGGCAAGCTGGAGGGCGAGGGGCGAGACGCCGCCAGGGCCTTCGCCGAGGAATGCCTGGCGGTGCTGGGCTGGTCGGTGCTGGCCTTCGTCGCGGTGATGGAAATCGTCATGCCCTGGGCGATGTACGGCCTGGCTCCCGGCTTCGACGACGTGCCCGGCAAGATGGCCCTGGCCACCGAGATGGCGCGCATCACCTTTCCCTATCTTCTGTTCATTTCCATGGTGTCGCTGCAAAGCGGCGTGCTCAATTCGCTGGGCCGTTTCGCCGCCGCCGCCGGCACGCCGATCCTGCTCAACCTGACCTCGATGGCGGTGCTGGTGGCGCTGGTCCCTTATACCGAGACCCCCGGCCATGCCATGGCCTTCGGCGTCTTCGCCTCCGGCATCGCGCAATTCCTCTGGCTGGTGTTTTCGGTGCGCTCGGCCGGAATGGTCCTGCGTCCGGTGCGCCCCCGGCTGAGCCCGGAGGTCAGGCTGATGTTGCGCCGCGTGGTGCCGGGGGCGGTGGGGGCCGGGGTGTATCAGGTCAATCTGCTGATCAACACGATGATCGCCTCATCGGTGGCCAATGGCGCCGTCAGCTACCTCAATTATGCCGATCGCGTCAACCAGCTGCCGCTGGGGGTGGTCGGCATCGCCATCGGCACCGCCCTGCTGCCGCTGCTGTCGCGTCAGTTGCGGGCGGGCGACGAGGCGGGCGCCGTCGACAGCCAGAACCGGGCCATGGAACTGGGTCTGCTGCTGACCCTGCCGGCGGCTCTGGCGCTGGTGGTCATCGCCCTGCCGGTGGTTGTGGTGGTCTATCAGCGCGGCTCGTTCAACGCCGGGGACAGCCTGGCGGTGGCGGCGGCGCTCAAGGCCTTTGCCCTCGGCCTGCCGGCCTATGTGCTGGTCAAGGCGCTGACGCCGGCCTTCTTCGCCCGGCACGACACGCGGACGCCGGTGCGGGTGGCGATGGTGACGATGGTGGCCAATGTGGTGTTCAATCTGGCGTTGATGGGGCCGCTCAAACATGTCGGCATGGCGCTGTCGACGGCGCTGGCCGCCTGGCTGAATGTCATCCTGCTGGCCTGGTTCCTGCGCCGGCGCGGCTATTTCGTCGTCGACGCGCGGCTGCGCTCGCGGGCCCCCAGGATCCTGGCCGCCGGTCTGGTCATGGCCGGGGCGCTGTGGGCCGCCGACCGGGCGCTGCCGCCGGCGCCCTGGGCCCTGGCGGTGCTGATCGCCGCCGGCACCGCCGTCTACGCCGCCGCGGTATTGGCCTTGGGCGCGGCGCGCTGGGGCGAGGTAAAGGCGATGCTGCGCCGCAGCCGTTGATCAGCCGCCCCCCAAAGACGGGCGGCTCTCAACCATGGCGCCGCATGAACTCGGCAAAAAGTGGTACACTGAAGTCCAGAAAGCCGTGATCAGAGCTGAAGACCATGCCTTTTGAGAGAATGCTTGCCCGAGCCGGTCCCAAGGAATTTTGAGAGCGGCCCATCGCCTTGGCAATGTCTGCCATTGCGTAGGGGCCGTCACCAAGTTGGGCCATTGTCTTGACAAACTGGACCTCCGCCTTCGTCAGGCGGTCGATCCGCACTTTGAAGAACCCCTCGTCCAACCGCGCCAGCGTCTCCGCATAGGAACGGTCGACATCGTCAAAAGTGATTTCCGGTCCTTGCGAATTGTCCCATATGACCGAGCCCCATTCTTGAAGAAAGAAGGGATAGCCCTTGGTGCGCTCGACTATGGTCTGTAGTGCTTCCGGCGCAATGGTGGCCCCTTCCTCAAGAAATGGTTTTTCCACGGCCTGCCCGGCAGACACCGGGTCGAGCGCTCCCACGGCTGGAAATTGAAACAGCCGCTCTGAGTATGATTTCGCCTCGCCCGCCGAACGAGCAATTTGCGGGAGCCCAGCGCCAACCATGAGAATGGGCAAGCCATCTTGTGAGATGCGATGCAGCGCAACGATCAATGCCGACAGGTCGGCTTCGGACAGATATTGCACTTCATCGACCAGAAGCAGCCAGCCACGCCCTGCAGCTTGGGCGGCCTTCCCGATCAGGGTGAACAGGTCCGGCAGATCGTACTGGAGATCACCTGTTTCGGCCAGTCCAGGCTCAGTCTCCATACCCACCTCAACGCCGGCGATCCCGATCTTGAAGGCCGATGCAAAGTTCCGCAGCCCGTTGAGACCGCGAAATGCCAGATGCTTTGCCGCTTCCACCCCCGACAGCGATCTCATGACCTTTCGCATTTCTGGAAAAATAAGGCGGGCGAGGCTTTCCCCTTCCGGAGATTCAACCCGGGAGACAAGCAGGCTCTCCTGCTCGGCGTTCCGACCGATCTCGTTGAGCAGCACGGTCTTTCCAACGCCGCGCAGGCCCAGCAGCATGATCGAGCGCGCATTTCTTCCCTTCACGGCACGTCCGCACGATATCCTTGCCATCTCAAGGATGGCTGATCGACCGGCGAGTTCCGGTGGGCGACTGCCCGCACCAGGTGCGAATGGATTGCGATACGGGTCCACCGATCCTCCGCATGGCTTGCGTTGTCTAGCGATTTATAGGCAAGTCTAGCAAAAAACGCTATACTTTATTAGGTATCCCTAGGCAGGCCCTGATGGCGGAGGCACGGGCTCTGCTTGAGGCGGAAGCGCAACTTGACGCGGGCCAGAGCGTCGAGCATGCGGAGGTGTCGGCATGGCTTGAAGAACTGGCGAAAGGCAACCGGCAACCACCGCCCAAATGCGGGTAACCAGGTCGCATAGCTCGATGAGGAGCTTGACGACCTCTCGCAAAAGATGCACCGTTCGACGCAGCAGAGAAGATGTTTGGTTCATCTTTCTTGCCTCGACAAAAGACCGGTCAGGCCTACCCTGGCCGGTTTTTGCATTTTGCATAGAGCCGATGGCGATGCAACTTTTACGATATATTCCTTTGGGCATAAGCTGCCGCCGACGCCGGTGAATTTGACACGGATTCAGCGGATCCCAACGGATGAGAGCGGATGGTATTTATTGCGCCTGCGGCGCATGCCCTATCCATTCTAATCCGTTGGGATCCGATAAATCCGTGTCTCTTGAATCTGGCCCCCCTCCGGCAAACCATGAACGAGGTCTTCGCTCCGTCGTGCCTTCGTGGTATGCGTTTTACCGGTCATCAACAGGAGTTTCAGGTTCCATGAACCGCATCTTTTCCGGCGTCCAGCCCACCGGCAATCTTCATCTCGGCAATTATCTGGGCGCGGTGCGCAATTGGGTGCGGCTGCAGGATCAGTACGAATGCCTGTTCTGCATGGTCGACATGCATGCCATCACCGTCTGGCAGGAACCCGGGCAGCTGCGCCAGCATACCCGCGAAGTGGCGGCGGCGATGCTGGCCGCCGGGGTGGATGCCAAGAAGAACGTGCTGTTCGTGCAAAGCCAGAACCCGAACCATGCCGAGCTGGCCTGGATCTTCAACTGCGTCGCCCGCATCGGCTGGCTGAACCGGATGACCCAGTTCAAGGAAAAGGCCGGCAAGAACCGCGAGAATGCCAGCGTCGGGTTGTATGCCTATCCCAATCTGATGAGTGCCGACATCCTGGTCTACAAGGCCACCCATGTGCCGGTCGGCGAGGATCAGAAGCAGCATCTCGAATTGGCCCGCGATACCGCGCAGAAATTCAACGCCGATTACGGCCTCGAGGTGTTTCCGCTGCCCGAGCCGCTGATCCTGGGGGCCGCCACCCGGGTGATGTCGCTGCGCGACGGCAGCAAGAAGATGAGCAAGTCGGACGAATCCGATTATTCGCGGATCAACATGACCGATGATGCCGATATGATCGATCTCAAGCTGCGCAAGGCCAAGACGGACCCCCTGCCGCTGCCGGAAAGCCCGGCCGAGCTGGAGGGCCGGCCCGAGGCGGCCAATCTGCTGGGGATCTGGGCGGCACTCGCCGATATCGGGCGCGATGAGGCGGTGGCGCGTTTCGCCGGTCAGCAGTTCTCGGCCTTCAAGAAGGAACTGACGGAGCTGGCGGTGGCGACACTGGGCCCCATCAATGCCGAGATGAAGCGCTATTTGGCCGATCCTGCCGAAATCGACGCCATTCTCGCCCAGGGCGCGCAGCGTGCGCGGGCCCTGTCGGCGCCGGTGATGGCCGAGGTGCAGGACATCGTCGGCTTTCTCAAAGCCTCCGGCTGACGGCTTGGCCGCCCTGCCGCCAGCCCCGCTGCCGTCGCCGCTGCTGCGGCGTCGTCTGCCTGTGCTGGCGGGGCTGGGGGTGGCCCTGGCCCTGGCGCTTTATTATCCGGTGGGGGCCTGGCGCGCCCATGTCATCGACGACAACCCGAAATTCGACGCCGGCGCCGTCCAATCCGGCGGCAGTCGCGCCGTGGCCCAGGCGGCGGGGCTGATCCGCCGCGAAATCGACGCTCACGGCTGGACCCCCAACAAGCCCTTTTTCATGCCGGCCTCGATCCTCACCGCCATGCCCAGCTATCAGAAGGGGGTGATGTCCGGGGTCGGTCGTTTCGCCATCATTATCAGTGGCCAGGATGCCGATCTGCAAAGGGCCGCCGAACTGCTGAAATATCCGCCGACGGTATGGATGATCGACCCGGCGGCTCCCTGGGCGAATACCCTGTCAGCCGAAAAACAGTACCGCAACGCCGCCCGTGCCTTCGAGGCCTTCAATCAGCGTCTGGCCGCCGGCAAGGCGACCTGGGAGCGCCGCGGCGAGGCGCTGGCGGTCCTGTTGGACGGCCTCGGCGCCGATCTCGACGAACTGGCGGCCAGTCTCGACGACGCCCTGGCCGGATCGTCCGGCTGGTTCGACCGCCGCGGCGAAAAAGTCTATTACGCCGGTAAGGGTCATGCCTACGCGCTGCTGCTGGTCCTGACGGCGTTGGGCGAGGATTTCGCCCCGGTGCTGGCCGAGAACGGGCTGACGGACGCCTGGCAGGCGATGCTGGCCTCGTTGGTGCCGGCGGCGACGGCGGCACCGCTGATGGTGCAGGCGGGCGCCGCCGACGCCCTGCTGCTGCCGAACCATCCGGCGATCCAGGGCTTTCATCTGCTGCGTGCGCGTAGCCGGATGGCGGCTGTGGCCACGGTACTGCGCCGATGATCCGCTTTTTGGCCTCCCTCCTGGCGGTGTTGCTGGTGCTGGTCCGGCCGGCGGCGGCGGCCGAGCGGCAGGAACCGCTGGTGATCGACCTTTCCGATCATCTGGTCGCCATCACCACCGGCTTTACCGGGGCGACGGTACTGCTGTTCGGCACCGCCGAGCACCGCGGCGACGTCGTCGTGGTGGTGCGGGGGCCGACGGAAACCCTCATGGTCCGCCGCAAGGAGAGGGTAATGGGCATTTGGGTAAACCGGGCCCAGGCGGTATTCACCGACATTCCGGCCTTCTATCGGGTGGCCTCCAGCCGGCCGCTGGACGAGGTGGCGCCGGCCGCGGTGCAGGAGCGCTATCACATCGGCGTCGGCCATCTGGAGATCCCGGTGCGCCGCAAGGATCCGTCGCGCGGCGACGGGGAATATGCCGAGGCCCTGATGCGGCTCAAGGATGGCGCCGGGCTCTACGGGGTGAAGCCGGGAGAGGTGAATTTCGTCGGCGGACGTCTGTTCCGCACCGAAATGGAGTTTCCCGCCAATGTGCCCACCGGCAGCTATACGGTGGAGGTCTATCTGATCCAGGACGGCAAGGTGATCGGCAGCCGAACCACGCCGCTGATCGTGTCCAAGACCGGAATCGGAGCGGAAATTTTTGATTTCGCCCATCGACGGGGGGCGCTCTACGGACTCTCGGCGATCCTGCTGGCGATTTTCGCCGGCTGGCTGGGGGCCGTCGTCTTCAGGAGGCTTTGATCGTGCAACAGGCAGAACGGCGTCATCCGCCGAAAAAGACCGGACGGACCTTTCTGGTGGTGGTCGACGACAGCGAGGAGATGCGCGCCGCGCTGCGCTACGCCTGCCGTCGCGCCCTGCATACCGGCGGTCGGGTGGCCTTGCTGCGGGTGGTCGAACCGCAGGAGGTCCAGCATTTTGCCATGATCGGCAAGATGATGGCCGAAGAGGCCAGGCAGGAGGCGGAAACCCTGCTCGAGCGCCTGGCGACCGAGGTCAACGAGACCGCCGGCGAGTTGCCGGTGCTCTATGTCCGCGAGGGCGTCCCGCGCGAGGAACTGCTGTCGCTGATCGACGAGGAACCGTTGATCTCGGTTCTCGTCCTGGCGGCCGGAACCGGGCCGGAAGGGCCGGGTCCGCTGGTGTCGGCGCTGACCGGTCGCTATGTCAACCGGCTGCGAATCCCGGTGACCATCGTGCCCGGCAGCCTGTCGGACCGGGCCATCGACGACCTTACATAACGGTAAAAAACTTGACGAATTCCGCAGCGTCGACCATTTAGCAGGAAATCGAGAAGGGATCCTTGAGATGTTCATTCAGACCGAAACCACGCCCAATCCCAATACTTTGAAGTTTCTGCCCGGGCGCGATGTCATGGGACAGGGGACTGCCGATTTCGCCGATGCCACGGCCGCCGCCGGGTCGTCCCTGGCCGTCAGCCTGTTCGCCATCGACGGTGTCGGCCGGGTGTTTTTCGGGGCGGATTTCATCAGCGTCGGCAAAACCGCCGCTGTCGACTGGCCGGTTCTCAAGCCGCAGATTCTGGCCGCCATCATGGATCATTTCATGTCCGGCGCGCCGCTGATGGCCGCCGGCGCCGAGGCCGGCGGCACCGACGGCAAGGAGAGCGAGGTGGTCCGCCAGATCCGCGAACTGCTCGACACCCGGGTCCGTCCGGCGGTCGCCAATGACGGCGGCGATATCGTTTTCAGGCGTTTCGAAGAGGGTATCGTCTACCTGCATATGCAGGGGGCATGCTCCGGCTGTCCCAGCTCTACAGCCACTTTGAAGCACGGCATAGAGAATATGTTGCGGTATTATGTACCTGAGGTACAATCCGTTGTAGCCGTGGACTAACTTTTTCTTTTTTCCCCCGGCCTTTTGTGCAGTGCAGCATAAATGTGTTGCGCTCGATGGTAGAGATTCGTTAACGTCGGGAGTACAGCTTGCCCGAGTGGGGGCGGACGTTTTTGGGGAAAGTGCGGAAAGCTTTTGGGAATGCAACATAAGACTCGGACCTCGCGCCACACCGGGGCCTCGCTGGCTTTGTTAGCGTTATTGGCTTTAGTTGTGATTGGCCTGTTCGCTACGATCTGGAGCGGCTTGCCGCTGCCCAGGCTGCCGGATCGGGTTGCCGCCGCGGCGCCGGCCAACGGCGATATGCCGCTGCCGACCCTGGCCATCCGCAGCAGCGAAACCAAGAAGGCGGTGCTGATGCAGGCGGCTTTCGACCGCATCGGCTACAGCCTCGAGGCGGTGGCTCGCGGCTATATTTCGGTGCCGCGGGTGCTGGTCGCCAATCTGCCCCCCGACATCGACAGGCTTGACGCCCTGGACGGCCGCAAGACCCTGTTCCTGCGCCTGATGCTGCCGGTGGTGCTGTTCGTCAACGAGCAGATCGGCCAGGACCGCCAGCACCTGCTGGAAATCCGCCACGCCATCGCCGGTGGCCGTCAGCTCTCCGACGCCGATGTGCAATGGGTGCTGGGCATGGCGGATGCTTATGACCAGCCGGACGCCGACATCGATTCCCTGCTGGTCAAGGTCGACGTCATTCCGCCGTCGCTGGCACTGGCCCAGGCCATCGAGGAAAGCGGCTGGGGGACGTCGCGCATCGCCCGCCAGGGCAACGCCCTGTTCGGTCAGTTCGGCATGGCCGGCAGCGGCGATCGCGATTACCGGGTGTTCGCCAGCCTGACCGAGGCCGTGGCCTCCTATGCGCGCAATCTCAACAGCCATCGCGCCTATCGCGATCTGCGGCTGATGCGGGCCCGCATGCGCAAGCGCGAAGGCGAGATCGACGGCTGGCATCTGGCCGGCGCGCTGACCAATTATTCCGAACGCGGCGGCGACTATGTCGAGACCGTCCGTTCGATCATGCAGGACAACCGGCTCGAGGATTTCGACGCGGCCCGGCTCAACCGCATGAAGGCCGCCACCATCCTTGCCAGGGCCGATCAATGACGGGTCTCAATGCCGCGGCGCTCGATACGATTTTCCTCGCGGCCCGCACCCATACCCGCTGGCTGCCGCGCCCGGTCGACGAGGATGTCATCCGGCGCCTTTACGACCTGCTGCGTTTCGGGCCGACCAGCGCCAACTGCCTGCCCGGACGGTTCGTCTTCGTCCGCTCGGCGGACGCCAAGGCCCGGCTCAAGCCGGCGCTGGCTCCCGGCAATGTCGACAAGACCATGGCGGCGCCGGTGACGGCGATCATCGCCCAGGACCTCGATTTTCCCGATACCCTGGCCAAGACCTTCCCGCAGGTCGACGCCCGTTCCTGGTTCGCCGGCAATCAGCCGCTGATCGAGACCACCGCCTTTCGCAACGGCAGCCTGCAGGGGGCCTATCTGATCATCGCCGCCCGCGCCCTGGGTCTCGATTGCGGACCGATGAGCGGCTTCGACAATGCCAAAGTCGACGCCGAATTCTTCCCCGGCGGCAGAATCAAGTCGAACTTTCTGTGCAATCTCGGCTATGGCGACCCGGCGGGACTGTACCCGCGCAATCCGCGGCTGGATTTCGACGAGGCCTGTCAGATTCTCTAAATTTCATCTCATCATCGGCACCGGCAGGATGCTGTCCGACAATAAGGGATAGCCGTCCGCCGCGAACAGCTGGTAATGCCACCATTCGCTGGGATAGAAGTCCCAGCCGGCGGCGGTCATGATCCCCAACAGCAGGTGACGGTTGCGCTGGGCCTCGGCGCTGATGGCGGTATTGCCGTGATGCGAGCGGGCGGTGAAGGCGTCATAGGCGGTGCCCATGGGAAGGTCGTTGCCGTTGCCGTCCATCAGGGTAAGATCGATGGCCGCGCCACGCGAATGCGCCGAACCGCGGCGCGGATCGGCAAGGAATTCGGGATCAGGGGTATGGGCCCACAACACCCACTGCGCCTCTTGCGGGCGGAAGGCATCGAAGATGCGAAAGCTCAGGCCCTGGACGGCCGCCAGGGCGATGGCGCGCCCGAGCGGCGCCAGGGCGTCGCCGTGCAGCCAGGCGGCGGGGCGGGCATAGACCGGACGGCCGGTGAAATTGTCGGCGCCGCCATAGGCCAGCGCGATCTCGACGGACAACTGAGTGGCTGAGAGCGGAACCAGAGGCATGGCGGCAAGTATAGCAGGAACCGTGCTGGCCTTCGACTGCGGCGGTCAGGGCTGTTCGGTGGCGGTCACCGCCGCCGGTCGCCTGCTGGGGCGGCGCCAGGCGCTGGCCGAGCGGGGTCAGGCGCAGATCCTGCTGCCGATGATCGCCGAGCTGCTGGCCGAATGCGGTCTCGGTTGGGCGGAACTGGCCCTGATCGGCGTCACTGTCGGCCCCGGCAGCTTCACCGGTTTGCGCATCGGTCTGGCGGCCGCCCGCGGTTTCGGACTGGCTGCCGGTCTGCCGGTCTGTGGCGTCGGCAGCGGTGAGGCGCTGGCCGCCGCGGTGCCGCCGGCCGAGCGGCGAGGACGGACCATCATCGCCGTCATCGACAGCCGGCGGGCCGAGCTGTTCGCCCAACCCTTCGACGAGGACCTGCGGCCACTGGCCGAACCGGCGGCAATGGTCCCGGCGGCGGTGGCCGCCCTGGCGGCCGGGCCCTTGCTGGCGGTCGGCGACGGAGTTGCCCGTCTGGGCGATCTGCCTGCCGGATCCCTGGCGGTGACGGCACTGGTCGATGCCGCCGCCGTCGCCGCCGTCGCCGCCGCCCGTTTTGCCGAGGGCCGGCCTTTGCCGTCGACGCCGCTGTATCTGCGGCCTCCGGACGTCACCCTGCGGTGAGCCCGGCTCTGTCGCCCCTGGCGCCGGTGCATGCCGTCCTCATCGCCGGCATGCACCGCATCAGTTTCGCCGAGCCCTGGGACGAGGCGGCGATGGCCGGGCTGCTGGCGATGCCCGGGGCCTTCGGCCTGCTGGCGGCGGACGAGGCGCCGCTTGGGTTCATCCTGTGTCGCATGGCGGCCGACGAGGCCGAGGTGCTGACCCTGCTGGTGTTGCCGCCCTATCGGCGATCGGGATTGGGCGGCCGCCTTCTCGCGGCCGCCTGTGCGCAGGCGGCCTCGGCCGGGGCGGCGAGGATGTTTCTCGAGGTGGCGGCCGACAATGCCGCCGGCCTGGCGCTTTATGCCGCGCGTGGTTTTTTGCCGGTTGGGCGGCGCCCGCGTTACTATGGCGGACGCATCGACGCCCTGATTCTGGAAAAATACCTAGGTAATATTATTCCTGCCGCCGGCTAGACGGCATTTGATCAGTCATCAGCGACGGAATCTCGACAGTTTTTTGCCGAATAATTAGACACCGCGGCGCCGGTGGGAGTCGGCCCAGGTGCTGATGTCGGCGGGAGAACACCTTTAACGGTGACAAAAATACTAGAAATACGCGCAAAAGATTTTTTTGTGTGACCTAAGTCACAGAACGAGAAGCAGTCATCGATGGTATTACTATCAAAACGGGATATATCGCATCTGCCGCAAAGGGTGGCACGCTATTCCCGGAGATCGGATGCCGGTGCTATGTCTTTCTTAAAACCAGACGATGAATGCCATCAGGACCCTCACCCGGTTCTGCTAGCAAAGAAACAATGACATGGCCCAGTTCCTTGACCGACCTTGGAACGTTACGCAGAGGTTCCGGTCCTTTAAGTCGGACCTCCAGGGTTGCTCCAGACTGCATCTTTTCAATGACCAACTTGGTCTTGACGAAGGTGAGCGGGCAAATCTCTGCCGTGATGTCGAGGAAGTAATTGATGTTCTCAGTCACAGGGGCTACCAAACTTCTGGGGCACCAACATTGGTTATTGCGGTCCGTTCTAGAACAAACTATATATGTAACAAGATCCTGTAATCAGAGGCCACACTTCTATGACCGACCAATCCAATCAAAATGAACTTCTGGCGCTGACCACCGAGATTGTGGCGGCTCATGTGGCCAACAATTCAGTTGCCGTTCATGATCTGCCGAACCTCATCCAAGAGGTGTACCGGACGCTGTCCTCGGTCGGCACCGCCCCGGTCGTCCTCGAACGCCCGCAGCCCGCGGTGCCGGTGAAGAAGTCGGTTACCCCCGACTACATCATCTGCCTGGAGGACGGCAAGAAACTTAAGATGCTGAAGCGTCATCTGAAGACCGCTTATAACATGACTCCTGAGGAATACCGCGAACGTTGGGGTCTGTCGGCCGACTATCCGATGGTGGCGCCGAACTATGCCCAGCATCGCAGCTCTTTGGCCAAGAAAATCGGTCTGGGCACCAAGCCGCGCAAGCGTCGGCGGGCCGCTCAGTAATTCTTTGCCGGTGACAGGTTGGCGCCGCAACCCCTGGCGGGGTGGCGGCGCTTCCCGTTTGCCATTGCAACTCGTTTGAATTATCGGTTAAAACCCGGGAATGATTTCGCGTATCGAACAGCGGTGCATCGATCGGGGGATGAAGATGACCGACCAGCGGCGGGTCATCGCCCGCGTGCTGTCGGAAGCCGCCGATCATCCTGATGTGGAAGAGGTGTATCGCCGCGCCACGGCGATCGATCCCAATATCAGCATTGCCACCGTCTACCGCACGGTCCGCCTGTTCGAGGAGGCCAACATCCTTGAACGTCATGATTTCGGCGATGGCCGCGCCCGCTATGAAGAGGCGCCGGACTCCCATCACGACCATCTGATCGACGTTCAGAGCGGCCGCGTCATCGAATTTCAGAATCCGGAAATCGAGGCCTTGCAGCGCGAGATCGCCCGGCGCTATGGCTACCGGCTGGTTGGCCATCGGCTTGAACTTTACGCCGTGCCCATCCCCCCCGGCGAGGGCAACGAGCCCAGTTGACCCTCGCCACCCGTCAGGAGTCGTCGAGCCGCGGAATGATGAACGCCCAGACCCGAGATGCGGACGACGCGGAAGCCGTCGGTCTGACCGTCAGGCTGGCGGCCTCGGACGCCGAGATCGAGGCCGCGCAGCGGTTGCGTTATCGGGTCTTCTATGAGGAGATGGGCGCTCGGCCGACTCCGGCGATGGCGGCCAGCGGGCGGGACTTCGATGATTTCGACGAACTCTGCGACCATCTGCTGGTCATCGACGAACGCCTTGGCGGGGGCGGCCGGTCGGTCGTCGGCACCTATCGCCTGTTGCGCCGCGAAAGCGAGAAGTTTCAGCGTTTCTACTCGGCCGGCGAATATGACGTGTCGACCATCGCCGCCTATCCCGGCAAAGTGCTGGAACTCGGCCGCTCCTGCGTCGATGCGGCCTATCGCACCAGGAACACCATGCAGTTTCTGTGGCGGGGGATCGCCGGTTATGTTTTTTCCCACGGTGTTGATGTGATGTTCGGTTGCGCCAGCCTGCCCGGGACCGATCCCCAGGCCCTGGCGGTGCCGCTGTCCTATCTCTATCACCATCATCTGGCCCCGCCGACGCTGCGCCCGCGGGCCTTGCCCGAGCTCTACAACCAGATGGACCTGCTGCCGCCGCAGGCGGTGGACACGCGCCGCGCCCTGGTCGCCCTGCCGCCTTTGCTCAAGGGCTATCTGCGGCTCGGCGGCTTCGTCGGCGACGGCGCGGTGATCGATCGGCAGTTCAACACCACCGATGTCTGCATCATCGTCAAGACCGACCTGATCACCGACAAATATTTCCGCCATTACGACCGCACCGCGCCGAGAAATCTTTGAACCGATGAAGGACGTGCACAATCCCCTGGTGGCGGGTATCCGCTTCGGCGGCTGGCTGGGTCTGACCCTGTGTTTGCTGCCGGTCTACGGCGTGGCGTTGGGATGCAAGCGCAAGGCCTGGTGCTCGGGGCTGGCGATTCTGTATTGGCGGGCACTGGTCCGCGTGGTCGGCTTCGAGGTGGTGGTCAAAGGCACCGCCAGCCCCGAGCGGCCGACCCTGTTCGTCTCCAATCATGCCTCCTATTTCGATATCGTCGTTCTCGGCAGTCTTCTGCCCGCCTATTTCGTCGCCAAGAAGGAGGTCGGCCAATGGCCGGGTATCGGCTTCCTGGCCAGAATAGCGCGCACCGTCTTCGTTGATCGCCGTCCGCGGCGCAGCCTCGACCAGCGTGACGAAATGGTCAACCGCCTGGCGGTGATGAAGGACTCCCTGGTGCTGTTTCCCGAGGGTACCAGCAGCGACGGCAGCCGCGTGTTGCCGTTCAAGAGCGCCCTGCTGTCGGTGGCGGAAGCGCCGCTGGCCGATCCGCGCGGTCTGGCCGTGCAGCCGGTGTCGGTGGCCTATACGCGCCTTGACGGTATGCCCATGGGACGCCATCTGCGGCCCTTCTTCGCCTGGTACGGCGGCATGGAACTGGTGCCCCATCTGTGGACGGCGCTTGGCCTTGGGCGGACGACGGTGGAAGTGCGTTTCCACACGCCGGTCCGCCTGGCCGATTTCGGATCGCGCCGGGCCTTGGCCGACCATTGCCATCAGGTGGTCAATGCCGGGGTGGTGGCGGCCAATACCGGACGGGGCGGGCCGGGATGAGACGGCTGTTCATCAAGACCTATGGCTGCCAGATGAACGTCTATGATTCGGCGCGCATGGCCGAGGTGCTGGCGCCGCTCGGCTATGCCGTGGCGGCGGCGGCCGAGGATGCCGATCTGGTCATCCTCAACACCTGCCATATCCGCGAGCATGCCGCCGAAAAAGTGTTCTCGGAATTGGGCCGGCTGCGGAAACTCAAGCTGCGCCGCGGCGGCGACATGGTGATCGCCGTCGCCGGCTGCGTGGCGCAGGCCGAGGGTCAGGAAATCATGGCCCGCGCGCCCCATGTCGACATCGTCCTCGGGCCGCAGACCTATCACCGCCTGCCGGAAATGGTGGCCCGGGCGAGCCGCGCCGGCGGCCGCGTGCTGGATACCGAATTTCCGGCCGAGCCGAAATTCGATTATCTGCCGTCGCCCACCGCCCACGGACCGGCCGCCTTCCTGTCGGTTCAGGAAGGCTGCGACAAATTCTGCACCTTCTGCGTCGTCCCCTATACCCGGGGGGGAGAGTATTCGCGCCCCGCCGGCGCCATCCTCGACGAGGCCGCCGCTCTGATCGGCCAGGGCGTGCGCGAGCTGACGCTGCTGGGGCAGAACGTCAACGCCTATCATGGCCGGGGAGCGGACGGCGCGGTCTGGGGGCTGGGCCGGCTGATCCGCGAGCTGGCCGACCGCTTCGACGGGTTGCAGGCCATCCGCTACACCACGTCGCATCCCGGCGATGTCGATGACGAACTGATTGCCGCCCATCGCGAGGTCCCCCGCCTGATGCCGTTCCTGCATCTGCCGGTGCAGTCGGGGTCTGACCGCATCCTGGCGGCGATGAACCGCCGGCACACGGCCGACGACTATCGGCGCCTGGTCGATCGCCTGCGGGCGGCGCGGCCCGATCTGGCCCTGTCTTCGGATTTCATTCTCGGTTTTCCCGGCGAAACCGACAGGGATTACCAGGCCACCCTGGCGCTGATCGACGATATCGGCTTCGCCCAGGCCTATTCCTTCAAATACAGTCCGCGGCCCGGGACCCCGGCGGCGGGCATGGAGGGCCAGGTGCCGGAGCAGGTCAAGGAGGAGCGGCTGGCCGGACTGCAGCGGCTGGTCGCCGGTCAGGCGATGGCCTTCAACAGGGCCTGCGTCGGTCGGCGTTTCCCGGTGCTGCTGGACCGTCCCGGACGGCATCCGGGACAGCTGCTGGGCCGCAGTCCCTATATGCAGTCGGTGTTCGTCGACGCTCCCGCCGAGTTGTTGGGCTCCATGCAGGTGCTGCGGGTGACCCGGGCAAACGCCAATTCGCTGGCCGCGGTGCTCGACGGGGGTGCCTCATGACGGCGAGCCGCGAATTCGACGACAATGCCCTGCTGCAGATGCTCTATGGCCCGCATAATGTTCATCTGCAACGCATCGAGCGCGGCCTCGGGGTCAGCCTGATCGCCCGCGGCAACCGCATCGACATCGACGGTCCGGCAGAGCGGACGGCCGAGGCGGCGGCGGTGCTCGACGGGCTGTATCAGCGCCTGCAGAAGGGCCAGCCGGTGGATGCCGGCGAAATCGACGCCATGCTGCGCCTGGTTCCCGGCGGCGCCGACGAGGTGCCGGTGATCGTCACCCGCAAGCGCCATATCCAGGCCCGGTCGCCGGGCCAGGCCGACTATATGCGGGCGATGGAGGGCAGCGATCTGGTGCTTGGCCTGGGCCCGGCGGGGACCGGCAAGACCTATCTGGCGGTGGCCAAGGCGGTGTCGATGATGATCCGCGGCGAAATCGACCGCATCATCCTGTCGCGGCCGGCGGTCGAAGCCGGTGAGCGCCTGGGCTTCCTGCCCGGCGATCTGCGTGAAAAGGTCGATCCCTATCTGCGGCCGCTGTACGACGCCCTGCATGACATGCTGCCCGGCGACCAGGTGGCCAAGAAGCTGGCCGCCGGCGATATCGAGGTGGCGCCGCTGGCCTTCATGCGCGGGCGGACCCTGGCCAATTCCTTCGTCATCCTTGACGAGGCGCAGAACACCACGGCGGTGCAGATGAAGATGTTTCTCACCCGCCTGGGCGAGAATTCGCGGATGGTGGTGACCGGCGATCTGTCGCAGGTCGATCTGCCGCAGGGGGTGCGCTCGGGTCTGGAGGACGCGCTGGAGGTCCTGGCCGGCGTCACCGAGATCGCCGTCATCCGCTTCACCGATCGCGACGTGGTCCGCCACGGGCTGGTATCGCAGATCGTCCGCGCCTATGACGCCCGCGACCAGCGGCGCCGAACGGCGAAGCCGTGAGCGGGCCCGACATCGCCGTCAGTCTGGCCGCCGGCGACTGGGCTACGGCCCTGCCCGAGGCCGAGGACCTGTGCCTGCGGGTGGCGGCGGTGGCGCTTGGGGTTGCCGATCTGCCGGCGGAACGCCTGGAGGTCAGCATCGTCTTGGCCGATGACGCCACCGTCCGCGATCTCAATCACCGCTATCGCGGCCAGGACCGGGCGACCAATGTGCTGTCCTTCGCCGCCCTTGACGGCGGGTCGCCGCCGCCCGAGGGACCGATCCTGCTGGGCGACGTGGTCCTGGCCTGGGAGACGGTGGCGGCCGAAGCGGTCCGCGACGGCAAGACCTTGGCGCAGCATCTGTCGCATCTCGTGGTGCATGGTGTTCTGCATTTGTTAGGATATGATCATCAAGTCGACGGCCAAGCCACCGAGATGGAAAGCCTGGAGCGCGCCCTGCTGGGGGCGCTCGGCGTTCCGGATCCCTACGCCGCCGACGAACCTTAGGAGCGCCACGACCGCCCGATGAACGAAGGCAATGGTGGAAAGCCGTCCCGTGAAAACGGCGGCGGCGACGAATCGCTGGTTCATGTCCTGCTGACCCGGCTGAGGCTCATCAAGCGCGACAAGGCCGCCGAATCGGTTCGCGAAACCCTCGAGGAGCTGTTCGAGCAGCGCGAGGACGACGCCGTGCCCATCGACGAGCATGAACGCCGCCTGCTGGCCAATGTGCTGCGCCTGCGCAATGTCGCCGCCTATGACGTGATGGTGCCGAGGGCCGACATCACCGGCGTCGAGGTCAGCACCAGCCTGGAGGAACTGCTCGAGCAGATCAACGCCACCGGGCATTCGCGCTATCCGGTGTATCGCGGCAATCTCGACGACGCCGTCGGTCTGGTCCATATCAAGGACGTACTGATGCTGGTGGCCTCCGGCAAGCCGTTCGGCCTGTCGCGCATCGTCCGCAAGGTGCTGTTCGTCTCGCCGTCCATGCGGATCCTCGACCTGTTGCTGGAGATGCGGCTGAAACGCACCCATATGGCGCTGGTGGTGGACGAATTCGGCGGCATCGACGGCCTGGTGACCATCGAGGATCTGGTGGAACAGATCGTCGGCGAGATCGAAGACGAACATGACCAGGACGCCGAACCTGATTATGTCGAGCGGCCGGACGGCGTCGCCGAGGCCGATGCCCGCATGCCGCTGGAGGAATTCGAGGCCCGCGTCGGACCCCTGCTCGATGCCGAGGAGGGCGAGGACATCGATACCCTGGGCGGGCTGGTGTCCTTCCTGGCCGGCCGGGTGCCCAGCCGCGGCGAACTGATCCCGCATCCCTCGGGCCTGGAGTTCGAGGTGGTCGACGCCGACCCCCGGCGCATCAAGCGGCTCAGGGTGCGCAATCTTCCCAAGCCGCCCGCCGACGAATGAGCGCAAGAAACAGTGGCACGGGCGTCCCTGCCGGACCCTTGATTCTCAGTGGGACCGGCGTCCCTGCCGGTCTTTGGCGCAAAGCGGCGGAAACATTTCGGCTTCGCCGAAACACCGGCACGGCGGCCGGTGCCACTATTTTTTCACAGGCTCGGGACGCCCGTGCCACTTAGTTTCATCGACCGATGCCTGTCATCCCGCCGCCGGCGCTGGGCCGCCGCCTTCGGCCTCGGCCTTGTCGCCGCCCTGGCGCTGCCGCCGGTCTATGCCGTTCCGCTGTTGTGGCTGGCCTTTCCCGGCCTGATCCTGCTGCTGGACGGGGCCGGCGGGGCGGCCGGCGCCTTCGCCGTCGCCTGGTGGTTCGGCTTCGGCCATTTCTCGCTCGGGCTTTATTGGATATCCCATGCCCTGCTGGTTGACCCCGTCCGCTTCGGATGGATGATTCCCTTCGCCGTTTTCGGCCTCGGCGGCCTGCTGGCGATGTTTACCGGCGCCGCCGGCTGGGCGGCCTGGCGCTGGGGCGCCTCGCCGGTGTCCCGCGGGCTGTGGCTGGCCATCGCCTGGGCCGCCATGGAATGGCTGCGCAGCTGGGTGCTGACCGGTTTCCCGTGGAACCTGATGGCCAGCGTCTGGTTGCCGGTGCTGCCGATGGCCCAGGCGGTGTCGCTGGCCGGCAGCTATGGCCTGGGCCTGCTGACGGTGGCGGTGGCCTCCCTTGCGGTCGCCTGGCGGCAAAACCGGGCGGCGGTGGCGGCGGGCCATCTGCTGCTGGCCGCCGTCTTCGCCTGGGGCTGGGCGCGGCTGCCGGCCGAGGCCCTGCCGACGGTGGCCGGCCTGCGTCTGCGCCTGGTGCAGGCGAATATCGAGCAGACCCTGAAATGGCGCCCGGAACTGCGCCTTCAGCATCTGCGCCGCCAGCTCGAGCTGACCCGGTCGCCGGGCTTCGACGCGGTCACCGATGTCGTCTGGTCGGAAACCGCCGCGCCGTCCTTTCTTGATCAGGATGCCGAGGCCCGGGCCCTGGTGGCCCAGGCGGTGCCGCCGGGCGGGCTGCTGCTGGCCGGGGCGGTACGCGGCACGCCCAGCGGCGTCGAGCCGTTTCGCATCTGGAACAGCCTGCTGGCCATCGATCACCAGGGCACCATCGTCGCCGGCTATGACAAGGCCCATCTGGTCCCCTTCGGCGAATATGTGCCGTTGCGGGGAATCCTGCCGCTGGCCAACAAGCTGACCGCCGGCGAGGTGGATTTCAGCCGCGGTCCCGGCCCGACCTCCCTCGAGCTTCCCGGATTGCCGCCGGTGGGGCCGCTGATCTGCTACGAAGTCATCTTTCCCGCCGAGGTGGTCGACCCCGGGCATCGTCCGCGGTGGCTGCTGAACGTGACCAATGACGGATGGTTCGGCCTCAGCGCCGGCCCATATCAGCATTTCGCCGCGGCCAGGTTGCGGGCCATCGAACAGGGGCTGAGCCTGGTGCGGGCCGCCAATACCGGCATTTCGGCGGTGGTTGACGGCTATGGCCGGGTGGTCGCCGAACTGGGATTGGGAAGGACCGGGGTCCTTGACAGTGAATTACCTACCTCTTTGGCGGAACCTCCTTTGTATGCGCGTTGGGGAGACTGGGCGTTTTTCCTATTGCTCTTTTTGTTTGCCACATGCGCGATTGTTTGGGACAAGGTGACCAAGAGAAATTGACCGATTGGTCAGACCATTCCTTGTCAGGAATACGTGTATTGATTTAATTTAGGTGAATGTCTAATCTGGTTTCGTTTGGCAACTAACCGTTGCAACTCCAGCCACCATCCACAATTTAGGTGTGGATAACAGATTTTTAGTGGGAATATCCATGGCCCGACTCGCAAGCAACTCTCCTCGTTCCAAATCCGATGCCCCGGTCAGGCGTTCCGGGCGCGGGCGCACGCCCTCCGGCAAGCCGAACCCCATCGACGTCCATGTCGGCGGCCGGGTCCGTCTTCGCCGCACCTTGCTCGGCATGAGCCAGGAAAAGCTGGGCGAGGCGATCGGCCTCACCTTCCAGCAGGTGCAGAAATACGAACGGGGGGCCAATCGTATCGGCGCCTCGCGACTGTTCGACCTGTCGCGGGTGCTGGATGTCCCGGTGTCGTTCTTCTTCGACGACATGTCGGAAGGCACCTCGCAGTCGAGCCCGCGGATGATGGTCGCCGGTCTGGCCGAGGAACCGCCGGTTCTGGCCGAGAGCGATCCCCTGACCAAGCGCGAAACCCTGGAACTGGTGCGCGCCTATTACCGGATCACCGATCCGCAGGTGCGCAAGCGGGTGTTCGAACTGGCCAAGGCCCTGGCCAATGCCGGCGACCCGGCCGAAACCGCCTGACAGGACCCTCCTCACCCCATGGATCATGGGGTGAGGACTTTGGTCACAGCTTGATGACGGCGTGCAACGGCTTGGTCCGGTCGTAGGCGGCCTGTTGCTCGGGCGTCGCCTCCGTCTGGTAGAGGGATTTCCACTCCTCGTAGGGCATGCCGTAGACGGCCTGCTTGGCCTCGGCTTCGCTGACCTCCAGGCCCCGCTGGCGGGCGGCGGCGAGATACCATTTGCCGAGGCAGTTACGGCAGAAGCCGGCCAGCGACATCATGTCCATATTCTGCACGTCGGTACGTTTTTGCAGATGCTCCACCAGGCCGCGAAAGGCGGCGGCCTCAAGTTCAATGCGGGTGCTGTCGTCAAGCGTCATGGGTTTTCCTTGCGGTAGTCGTCGCTGGTGATCGGGCGGGGGCGCGGCGACGGATCGGCCTCGCCGCCCCATTGGACGATCACCCGGCAATCGTCGCACATTCTGATCAGATCGAGACGGCCGGGGTCGCGATACATCGGATGGCCGGTCAGCCGCTCGACCATGCGCTCGACCATCGAGCGGACACCGAACGCCTTGCCGCAGCGGATGCAGGGATAGGGCTCCTCCTCCTTGAGGATGCGGCGCCGGCTGCCCAGGGGGCCGAAGGCCAGGCGCCGCTCCAGCTGAATGGCATGTTCCGGACAGGTGACCCGGCACAGCTGGCATTGTACGCAGGAAGCCTCATGGAAGGCCAGTTGCGGCTTGTCGGCATTGCCCGACAGGGCGGCGGTCGGGCAGACCCCGACGCAGGCCATGCACAAGGTGCATTTACCGCCGTCGAGCAACACCTGGCCGAACGGCGCCGGGCCGGCCAGCGGCAGCACTTCCGGCGGCGGCGCCGCCAGGCCGTGCAGATGCTCCAGCGCCAGCACCAGGGTCTCGCGGCTCTGTCCGAGGGCGCGGTGGGTGGCGGCGGCCGCCAGCGGCGGCGGCAAGGCGCGGCGCAGAAGAGACCCCAGGGCGGCCGGATCGCTGTCTTCGAGCAGGGACAGCCGGCCACCGCCGAGACCGAGGCCGTCGACGATTTCCTCGGCCAGCGCCATGGTCTGCCGCAGACTGTCGCCGCCGCCGCCGGGCGGCAGCAGCACCGACAGGCGCGATGCCCCATAGGCCAGCGCGGTCAAGGCGAAGTCCAGCCCCATGGCGGTCACTTCGTTCAGCTCATAGGGGATCACGGCGGCAGGCAGGCCGCGGTCGTGGCGGGCCAGCGCCTGGATCATCGCCAGGCCGTGGCGGGGGTCATGGACGAGGATTTCCGCCGCGCCGCCGCCCGCCCGCCGATAGGTGGCGAGCAGCACCCGCAGGCGTTCGAAGGCCGACAGGGCTGGCGGCATCTGATAGGTGATGGCGGCTGTCGGGCAGACGCTGGCACAGGCGCCATGGCCCGAGCAGGCATGGGCGTCGATGCTCACATGGTCGCCGTCGGCGGTGATGGCCGAACTCGGGCAGGCGTCGAGACAGCGGGTGCAGGCCAACTGGCCGTTGCGCGAATGGGCGCAGCGGCCCGGATCGATCCTGACATAGCGGGGCTTGTCGAACTGTCCCCTGAGCAGCGCCGCCTCGGCCAGGGCCCGTTCGACGGCCGCCGGCGCGCCGGGGTCGGCCCGCAGATAGCCATCGCGTCCGCTGAACAGCGGCGGTTGCCCCGACAGATCGAGGATCACCTCGGCGGTCAACTCGCCGCTTTCCGCCGGTTGGTCGAAGACCAGGGCGGCGCGCGACCAGGGGGCGGCGGCGGCCAGCCCGTCGACGGTCAGCTGGAAGGCGCCGAGATGGCCGCGCGCCGCCGTCACCCGTCCTTTGAGCAGGGCGAAATCACGGCGTCCCGGCGGTTCCAGCAATTCCGCCGGCGGCACCAGCAGACAGGTGACGCGGCGGTCGGCGGCCAGCCGGCGGGCGGCGTCGACGCCGACATCGTCGCCGGCATAGACCAGGGTGGCGCCGTCGGAGGACAGCGGCACGGCGGCCGGTATCGCCGGCGGCAGCAGGGCCTCGGCGATCAGCGCCGCCATCTTCGCCGCCGCCCGCCCGGCCTGGTCGGTCCAGCCGGCGCGGTCGCGGATGTCGACGAAGGCCGGCGTCGCGGCGTCGCCGGCCAGTTCGGTGAAACGCGGCGCCTCCTGGGTGCAGCAGACCAGCAGCGGCTCGCCGGCGGCCAGGTGGGCGCGGAACTTTTCCGCCTCGGCCCGGCACAGCTGGGTATGGACCTCCGGCGTCCCGGCGGCCTCCAGCGCCTCGGCGAGACGGCGGGCGTCGACGGACATGCTGCCGTTGCAGGAGCAGACCAGGACCCGGGTACCGTTCACCTTCATTCGCCGCTTCTCCCTTGTTCCAAAACCATCCGTGCTTATTCTAGGAAATTAGGAGGCGCGGCATGGAAATGAAAGAGGTACGACCCGACCCTGAGGATCGACGCCTGTACGAGGTAGTGGAAGGCATCGACCAGGACGGCAATTCCGTCGAGGCGCCGATCATCAACGAGCGGGCGCTGACGATCTACCTCAACGGCCAGGAAATCGTCACCGCCATGACTATCGGCGATTATCCCGACTGCCTGGCCGTCGGCTATCTGCTCAACCAGAACATGCTGACCGCCGAGGATGTCATCCGTGCCATCGACCATGACGAGGAAACGGCGACGGTGGTGGTGCGCACCGACCGCCGCACCGATTTCGAAGCCAAACTGAAGAAGAAGACCCGCACCTCCGGCTGCGCCATGGGGACGGTGTTCGGCGATGTGCTCGACAAGTTCGAAACCATCACCCTCGATCGCGAGGCGCGGCTCCGCACCAGTTGCCTGCTGTCGCTGTCGCGGCAGATCAACACCATGCCCAGCCTGTATCTGAAGACCGGGGCCATTCACGGCTGCGTGCTGTGCGAGGAGGACCGGCCGCTGATCTATATGGAGGATGTCGGCCGCCACAACGCGGTGGACAAGATCGCCGGCTATATGCATCTGCACGGCATTCCGGCGGCGGGGAAAAGTTTCTACACCACCGGCCGGCTGACCAGCGAGATGGTGATCAAGACGGTGCAGATGGGCATCCCCATTCTGATGTCGCGTTCCGGCTTCACCGCCTGGGGGGTTTCCCTGGCCCGCCAGGCCAATCTGACCCTGATCGGTCGCGCCAAAGGCAAGCGCTTCCTGGTCCTCGCCGGGCATCAGCGGCTGATCTTCGATGAGTGAGCCCGACGAGCCCTTGGGTGAGGAGTGGCGCGTTGAGCGCCCCGGAGCGCCAGCGGAGGCAAGCCAAGTCGCCGGAGGCGACGCCCGGCGCCTGAGGGACCAAAAAAACAAAGTCGCCGGGATCCTCCTTGCCGGCGGCCTGTCGCGACGCATGGGCGGTGGCGACAAGTCGCTGCTGACGGTGGGCGGGCGCAGCCTGATGGAGCGCGTCATCGAGCGGGCGGCGCCGCAGGTCGACTGCCTGATCCTCAACGCCAACGGTGACCTGGGTCGTTTCGCCGGCTTTGGCCTGCCCGTCATGGCCGACGCCGTCGGCGGCTATGCCGGTCCCCTGGCCGGCATCCTCACCGGCCTCGAATGGCTGCGCGACAACCGGCCCGATATCCCCTGGCTGGTCAGTTTCGCCACCGACACGCCGCTGGTGCCGTCCGATCTGGTGGAACGCCTGCTGGCGGCGGTCGCCGACGGCGCCGGCGATCTGGCCTGCGCCGTCGCCGGCGGCGAGACCCAGCCGGTGTTCGGCCTGTGGCCGGTTTCCCTGGCCGGGGCGCTGCGCCATGCCCTGGTGGAGGAGAACCTTTACAAGATCACCGCCTTCACCGCCCGCTACCGCCTCGCCCATGCCGACTGGCCGGGCGGCGTCGACGGTCCGTTTTTCAACGTCAACACCGCCGAGGATCTGGCGCGGCTGTCGCTGGTGCTCGACGGCGGTCTGGCGGCCGAGGCGCCGCTGTCGGAAAGCCTTGCCGTGGCGGTGGTGATCGAGCGCCGGGACAGCGGCAATCCGTGGCGCCGCGATTCCTGGCGGCCCCTGCAGGTGATCCCCGACATGCCGGAGAGCGCGCCCTGGCGGCTGCTGAGAAAGGGCGACGGCTGGGAACACTATCTCGCCGGCGGGCAGACCGTCGCCCTGCATCGCTCGGATCTGGCGAGTTACCGCTATAACCTGGCGGGGGCCGAACCCAGGCTTTATGTCGCCGTCCGATTGGCTGGCGGCGAGGTCCCGGCCAGGGTGGTGATGGTCACCGCCGCCGCCGACGAGGCCGAGACCCTGCTGGAAAGCGGCGAGGACCTGGTCGAGCCGGTGCCCATGCCGGAGGCGGTGGAGTCATGGATCATCGGTTTCGCCGCCCGCCATCCGCCGGATGCGCCGATGATCAAACGGCGACGGGGTGCATGATGAGCAAGAATCCCTGGTGGCATCTGTGGGCCGATGATCCGGCGCTGGCCGGACCCGATCCGCTGGATCTGCATAACATCGACTATGGGCTGGCCGATCTTGCCGAGGATGTCGCCTCGGCGTGGAAAAACGGCCTCGGTTATGTCCTGCGGGAAGACCCATCCGAAGGACCTATTGACGCAAAGGTGGAGGAGGCCCAACTATCGGAAGAGGAGTTGTGAAAAGAGACATATAAAATGTCCTTTCGGAGGAACGCTCTTGGACGCCATCTGCGTCGATGACGAAGATCGTCAGCGCGGCGGGATTTATGGTCTTCTCGCATCGCTGCTGACCGCCCCGCCGGATCAGCGGCAACTGCTGGCCTTGCGCGCCCTGTCTGGCGACGCCTCCCCCCTGGGCCGGGCCGTCGCCGATCTGGCCGCCGTCGCCGCCGAGGTGACGCCGGAGCAGGCGAGCGCCGAATTTGACGATCTTTTCATCGGTCTCGGCCGTGGCCAGGTGGTCCCTTACGCATCCTCCTATCTGACCGGATTTCTTAATGAAAAGCCGCTGGCGCTGCTGCGGGCGGACCTCGCCCGGCTGGGCATCGCGCGGGCCGAGGGCATCGGCGAACCCGAGGATCATGCCGGCATTCTCTGCGAGGTGATGCAAGGACTCATCGACGGGTCCTTCGGCAGCCCGGCGGCGCTGACCCGGCAGAGGGACTTCCTCGGCGCCCATCTGGCGTCCTGGTGGGAGCATTTCTTTACCGATCTGGAAGCGGCGCCGGCGGCGCATCTGTACCGGCCGCTGGGGCGGATCGGCCGCCTGTTCGCCGGCATCGAGGCGGAAGCCTTCGCCATGCTTGACTGATCAAACCGGAGGGCACCATGACCGACACCCGCAAGCCCGATGATAAAACCGCCGTTGCCCGCCGCAGCCTGCTGACCGGCTTCGGTCTCGGCGCCGCCGTCCTGCTGTTGCCCCCGGCGGCCGAGGCCGAGGCGCCGCCGGCCGACGCCGCCACCGGCGGTTACCGGGAAACCGAGCATGTGCGCCGGGCCTACCGGTCCTTTGCCTTCTGATCGACGGGGGTCTCAGATGCTGCTGAAAAAGAACACCGGCGCCGTCATCGACCGCCGCACCTTTCTTCGCCGCTCCGGCCTTGCCGTCGGCGGCCTGGGTCTCGCCGCCGGCGCCCGTGTCGCCACCGTCAGGCCGGCCGATGCCGCCGTCGCTCAGCCGGCTGTCGGCGCCGAGGTGAAAAAGACGGTCTGCACCCATTGCTCGGTCGGCTGCACGGTGGAGGCCGAGGTGGTCAACGGCGTCTGGACGCGCCAGGCGCCGGCCTTCGACAGCCCGTTCAATCTCGGCGCCCATTGCGCCAAAGGCGCCTCGGTGCGCGAGCACGCCCATGGCGACAAGCGGGTCAAATACCCCATGAAGCTGGAAGGCGGCCGCTGGAAGCGCCTGTCCTGGGAGCAGGCGATCGAAGAGGTGGGCGACCGGCTGCTGAAGATCCGCGAATCCTCGGGCGCCGATTCGGTCTATTGGCTGGGCTCGGCGAAATTCAGCAACGAGCAGGCCTATCTGCTGCGCAAATTCGCCGCCCTGTGGGGCACCAACAACGTCGACCACCAGGCCCGCATCTGCCATTCCACCACCGTCGCCGGCGTCGCCCAGACCTGGGGCTACGGCGCCATGACCAACAGCTATAACGACATCCATAACTCCAAGTTGATGTTCTTCATCGGCTCCAACGCCGCCGAGGCGCATCCGGTGGCGATGATGCATGTGCTGAAAGCCAAGGAGGAGAACCACGCCCCGCTGATCGTCTGCGACCCCCGCTTTACCCGCACCGCCGCCCATGCCACCGAATATGTGCGGCTGCGTCCGGGCACCGACGTGCCGCTGATCTGGGGCCTGCTCAATGTCATCTTCGCCAATGGCTGGGAGGACAAGGAGTATATCCGCCGCCGCGTCTGGGGGATGGAGCAGATCAAGGCGGAAACCGCGAAATGGACGCCCGAGGAAACCGAACGGGTGACCGGCGTGCCGGCCGCGCAGGTGAGGAAGGTGGCCGAGATGCTGGCCACCCACAAGCCGGCGACGGTGGTGTGGTGCATGGGCGGCACCCAGCACACGGTGGGCAACAACAACACCCGGGCCTATTGCGTGCTGCAGCTGGCGCTGGGCAATATCGGCGTCGCCGGCGGCGGCACCAACATCTTTCGCGGCCATGACAACGTCCAGGGCGCCACCGACATGGGCCTCGACGTCACCACCCTGCCGGCCTATTACGGCCTGGTCGAAGGGGCATGGAAGCATTGGGCGCGGGTCTGGGACCTTGACTACGACTGGCTGCTGTCGCGCTTCAAGGACAAGACCTTCATGGAGACCAAGGGCATCCCGGTGTCCCGCTGGTTCGACGCGGTGCTCGAGGACAAGGCCAATATCGCCCAGCCCGACGCCATCCGGGCGATGATCTATTGGGGCCATGCGCCCAATTCCCAGACCCGCCAGGGCGACCTCAAGAAGGCCATGGAAAAGCTGGACCTGATGGTGGTCATCGACCCCTATCCGACGGTCAGCGCGGTGTTGCCGGACCGCACCGACGGCATCTATCTGCTGCCGGCGGCGACCCAGTACGAGGTCGACGGTTCGCGCACCGCCTCCAACCGCTCGCTGCAATGGGGCGAGGCGATCATCAAGCCCTTGTTCGAAAGCAAGGCCGACCACGAGATCATGTACCGCTTCGCCCGCAAGTTCGGCTTCGCCGAGCAATTGTGCAAGCACATCACCGTCGACGGCATGGTGCCCGAGCCGGAGTCCATTCTGCGCGAAATCAACCGCGGCTGCTGGACCATCGGCTATAGCGGCCAGTCGCCCGAGCGCCTCAAGCTGCATATGAAGCACCAGGAGACCTTCGACCGCACGACCCTGCGGGCGGTGGGCGGGCCCTGCGACGGCGACTATTATGGCCTGCCCTGGCCGTGCTGGGGGACGCCAGAGATGAAACATCCCGGCACCGCCAACCTCTATGACAATTCCCTGCCGGTAAAGGACGGCGGCCTGGCCTTCCGCAATCTGTTCGGGGTCGAGCGCAACGGTGACAATCTGCTGGCGGAAGGGGCCTATCCGCTGGGCTCGGAGATCCAGGACGGCTATCCGCAGATGACCTACGGGCTGCTGAAAAAGCTTGGCTGGGACGGCGACCTGACGCCGGAGGAACTGGCGGTGATCCAGAAGATCGGCGGCGCCAAGGCCGATGACGTGGCGTGGAGCGTCGATCTGTCGGGCGGCCTGATCCGCGTCGCCATCAAGCATGGCCTGGCGCCTTTCGGCAATGCCAAGGCCCGGGCGGTGGCATGGAACTTCCCCGATCCGGTGCCGCTGCATCGCGAACCGCTGTACACGCCCCGGCGCGACCTGGTGGAGAAATATCCGACCTGGCCGGACAAGAAGGACTACCGCCTGCCGTTTCTTTTCAAGAGCATCCAGGACAAGGACTTTTCCAGGGACTTCCCGATCATCCTGACCTCCGGGCGGCTGGTGGAATACGAAGGCGGCGGCGACGAGACCCGCTCCAATCCCTGGCTGGCCGAATTGCAGCCGGAGATGTTCTGCGAAATCAACCCCTATGACGCCAACAACGCCGCCATCCGCGACGGCCAGGATGTCTGGGTGCATGGCCCGGAAGGCGGCAAGGTCAGGGTCAAGGCGCTGATCACCGAACGGGTGGGGCGCGGCGTCGCCTTCATGCCCTTCCATTTCGGCGGCAGTTTCCAGGGCCAGAGCCGTCGCGACCGCTATCCCGAGGGCACGGCGCCGTTCGTCTCCGGCGAAAGAGACCTACGGCTATGACGCGGTGACGGCGATGCAGGAGACCAAGGTCACCCTGTGCCGCATCGAGAAAGCGTGAGGAGGACTCATCATGGCCAGAATGAAATTCCTCTGCGACAGCGAACGCTGCATCGAATGCAACGGCTGCGTCACCGCCTGCAAGAACGAGCATGAGGTGCCCTGGGGCATCAACCGGCGCCGCGTCGTCACCGTCAACGACGGCAAGCCGGGTGAGCGCTCGATCTCGGTGGCCTGTATGCATTGCTCGGACGCGCCCTGCATGGCGGTCTGTCCGGTCGACTGCTTTTACCAGACCGCCGACGGCATCGTGCTGCACAACAAGGATATGTGCATTGGCTGCGGCTATTGCTTTTTCGCCTGTCCGTTCGGTGCCCCGCAATATCCCCAGGGCAGCAATTTCGGCGGCCGCGGCAAGATGGACAAATGCACCTTCTGCGCCGGCGGCCCAGAGGCCCATAACTCGGACAGCGAATTCCGCAAATACGGCCGCAACCGCATCGCCGAGGGCAAATTGCCGCTCTGCGCCGAGATGTGCGCCACCAAGGCGCTGCTGGCCGGCGACGGCGACAAGGTGTCGGCGATCTTCCGCCAGCGGGTGATGTCGCGCGGCTTCGGCGCCAGGGCGCCGGGCTGGGACGCCGCCTACGGATCGAAGGGATGAGGCGCCTCCTTTTCGTCGCCGCCCTGCTGGCCGCCGTCGTCATGCTGACGGCGGCGGCGGCGGCGACCGAGCCGCCGCTGGCCGACAGCTGGCGGGCGGTGCGCCAGGGCGAGGCGGGCACCGTCAACAATGTCCCCGACCCCCTGCGCGGACGCCTGATCCAGGCGGAGGGCGAGGTCTGGCGGCGTCTGCACAATGGCTGGCTGGTGCCCGGGGACGGCATCGCCCTGATCGCCGTCGCCGTGGCG
>DUZF01000002.1 GCA_013349665.1 Rhodospirillaceae bacterium
TTCCTCGCCGTCGGCATGCTGGGTTGGCACAATGTGTGGATGGGCCGGCATGCCGCCGAGCTGGTGGCCGAGATCACCGCGGTGGGCCGCGCCGTGGCTGCCGGTGAGCGGCCGATCACCGCCATGGCGCTGGCGGTCGGTCTCGCCGTGTTGCGCGAGGGCTCGGAAGTCGTGCTGTTCCTCTTCGGCATCGCCGACGGCGGCTCCGATGCGATAACCATGCTGGCCGGCGGCCTGATGGGCCTGGTGGCCGGGGCGGTGCTGGGCTATGCGCTGTATCGTGGACTGGTCCGCCTGTCGATGCGCCGGCTGTTCGCCATCACCGGCGGAATGATCCTGCTGCTGTCGGCCGGGCTGGCCGCGCAGGGGGCCAAATTCCTCGCCCAGGCCGGCTATCTGCCGGATCTTGGCGCCACCTTGTGGGACAGCTCGGCCTTTCTGTCCGACGAGAGCCTGGCCGGCCGCGTCATCCACGGCCTGACCGGCTATACCGCCCGGCCTTCCGGCATCCAGCTGCTGTTCTATGTCGTCACCCTGGTGGTCATCGGCGGTCTGATGCGCTGGTCCGGTGGGGCGCGCCGGGCGGCGGCGGCGGCGGCCACGGCGACGGTGGTCGGCCTGCTGCTGGCGCCGGCGCCGGCCCGGGCCGATTTCAAGATCGACCAGCCCTATGTCGAGGAAGGCGAATACGAACTGGAATATGAGGGCTTTGTCGCCCGCGACAAGCTGCATGACCGCGACAACGAGCAGGGCCATCTGGTCAGCCTCGGCTATGGCTTCACCGACTACTGGCGTCTCGAACTGGGGGGCAATGTGGTGCGCGATTCCCAGACGGGACGCAGCAGCTACGCCGGCACCAGCGTGGAAAATGTTTTCCAGTTGACCGAGGCGGGGGAATATTGGGCCGACGCCGGGTTGATGGCCAAATATGCCTGGGCCAGCCGGCGCGGCGACCGTGACCAGATTGAGCTGGAACCGATCCTGCGCAAGGATTTCGGCCGAGCTTTCGTCGTCGCCAATCTGGTCCTGGCCCATGACGTCGGACGCCATGCCGCCGGCAGTCCGGATCTGTCCTACGGGGTTCAGGCGGCCTGGCGCGTCGATTCCCTGATCGCTCCGGCGGTGGAGGTGTTCGGCGATCTCGGGCGGCTCAATCACCTGGGCACCGTCGACCGCCAGGATCATCGCCTGGGCCCGGGACTGGTCGGGCAGTTTCCCCTCGGGCCGGGCAAGGTGAAATACGATGTCGGCTATCTCTTCGGCCTCACCGGCGGTGCTGCCGACGGCACCGTCAAGCTGGACGCCGAATACGAACTGCGCTTCTGAGGGGTCCCTGGCAATCGGGTGAACCCGATTGCCAGGGCTATTTTTGTCCCTCAGTCGCCGGGCGCCGCCTCCGGCGGCTAGGCTTGCCTCCGCTGCGCTACGGGGCGCTCAACGCGCCAACGCGATGAAAGTCTATAAAGGGCAAACAGCCATCGCGCGTGGTGCCGATTGCCACGCTTCTGAGGGGCACTTGGTTGGCGCGCCGAAACCCGGTAAAGTCATCGGAGTTATCGGAGTGTGCGGATGTTCAAATTCATCGGCAAGGCCCTGGCCGGACTGGTGCTGACCAAGGAGGCGCGGGAGGCGGCCAATCAACTGGCGGTGGCCAAGGGACTGCTGCCGAAATCGCCGCCGGCGGATGACGAGCCGGCGGCCGAGGACCTGTTGTCGGCGGCGACGACCATGGCCAGGGCCGAGCAGGCGACCCCCGACCGGGCCGAGCTGATCAAGCAGGCGATGAAGGTGCGGGCGGCCAAGCAGGTCATTCTCGCCGATCTCGACGACGCGACCCGGGCCAAGCTGGTGGCTGTGGCCATGAAGGCGATGCTGAACGAGGGGCGGGAAAAGGAATGAAGGTCGAGACGATCATCGATCCCCGGACCCTGGCGCGCGGGGTTCTGGCCGGGGAGCGCCGCGCCCTGGCGCGCGCCATCACCCTCATCGAGTCGACCCGGCCCGACCATCGGGCCACCGCCGAGGCCATGCTGGAACAATTGCTGCCGCATACCGGGGCCAGTGTGCGGATCGGTATTTCCGGGGTGCCCGGGGTCGGCAAGTCGACCTTCATCGAGGCGTTCGGCCTGCATGTCATCGGCGGCGGACATCGGGTCGCCGTGCTGGCCGTCGATCCCTCCAGCCCGCGCTCCGGCGGTTCGATCCTCGGCGACAAGACCAGGATGGAGGAATTGTCGCGCGACGAGCGCGCCTTCATCCGTCCATCGCCTTCGGGCGGGACCCTGGGCGGCGTCGCCCGACGCACCCGTGAGGCGCTGCTGGCCTGCGAGGCGGCGGGATTCGACGTGATCATCGTCGAGACGGTGGGGGTCGGGCAGTCGGAGACGGCGGTCGCCGACATGGTCGACATGTTCCTGCTGTTGCTGGTGCCCGGGGGCGGCGACGAATTGCAGGGGATCAAGAAGGGCATCGTCGAGATCGCCGACGCCATTATCGTCAACAAGGCCGACGGCGACCTCGCCAATGCCGCCAAGCGCGCCGCCCGTGACTACCAGAACGCCCTGCATCTGCTGCGTCCGGCCAGCCGGCACTGGTCGGTGCCGGTGCTGTCCTGCTCGGCGGTCAATAGTCTGGGGATCGCCGATGTCTGGGAAACGGTCGGCCGTTACCGGCAGGTGATGGGCGAGGCCGGCGAACTGGCGGCGCGGCGCGAGGCCCAGGCGCAATCCTGGATGTGGAATGAGATCGCCGAGAATCTGATGCTGCGCTTCCGTTCCCATCCGGCGATCGGCACCCTGCTGGCCGAGGTGGAGGTCAAACTGGCCTCGGGACAGGCGACGCCGACGGCGGCGGCGCAGACCCTGCTGAACACCTTCCTCAACAGGGGGGATGGAAACACCTAGATTTTTTGTGCTGAAGGCCCTGTAATGCGCCTGGAGGGTGATTGAATGATAACTGTCCAGGAAGAAGACCGGCTGAAAAAGGAACTTGTCGGTCTGTTCGGCCACTTGAACCTTATGCGCCGCGAATTGGCGGCTCTGCACCAAGAGGAACAGGGCAGTTTCGCCACCATGGCCGATACCCTGGACGCCATCGTCGAAAGCACCGAAACCGCCAGCAATACCATCCTCGAAAGCATGGAGGAGATCGACGGGATCGTCGTCGAATTGCGCAAGAACGACGACGAGACGACCAAAAAGGCCTGCGAGCGGATCACCGATCGCGTTAACCAGGTGTTCGAGGCCTGTTCCTTCCAGGACCTCACCGGCCAGCGCATCACCCGTGTCGTCAATTCGCTGAAATTCGTCGAGGAGCGGGTCGGTACGATGATCCGCATGTGGGGCAAGGACGAATTGTCCAAGGTGATGGAGGATCTGCGGCGCGACCAGGAGCCCGCGGCGACCGCCGACCAGGCCCTGCTGCACGGGCCGCAGCGCGAAGGGGTGGCCATCACCCAGACAGACGTCGACAAGCTGTTCAACCAGGACGACATCGACAAGCTGTTCGGCTGACCACCTACCTCTTTTTCGGTAATGACAACGGCGAAGGACATAGGGAAGCTACTGCCCTTGGGGTAAGGCTAGCCGCCCACCCTACGGGCGGCGGCGATCCACAGGAGTTGGAGTTTGGGCGGCTTTGGCGCGTTGAGCGCGGCCGGCTTCGCCGGCAGACATTTTGGTTTGTGCGCAACGCGCACGGAGCGTCAGCGGAGGTAAGCCCAGCCGCCGGAGGCGGCGCCCGGCGATTGAGGGGCAAACCTGTTTAGGGGGTGGCGGCATGGTGCCGATGATCGGTTTCGAGGCGGCTGAGGAACACTCCATTCACGGCATGCTGGAGCGTTTCCGCGGCGAAGGCTTCCTCATCGGCGGTCTTGACCATATCGAGAAGACGCCGATGCCGGGCTATGACGGCAAGGTGGTGCCGCGGCGGGTCGGCGCCGACCGGGTGAGGATGCGCATGTATCTGTCGCAGTGCACCCCCTTCACCGTCGCCCATGAACTGGCCCATGTGGCGGATATGGCGGTGCGCCGGCAGGACAGTCTGGATAACCTGTCCTGTGCCATGCCGGCCCATTGGCATCTCGCCTACAAGATGTCGTCGGAATATTACGCCAATCGGGTGGCCTGCCGCTTCACCGACGGCGACGGCTGCCTGACCGCCTTCAAGAGCGACGCCGCCGGGATGATGACGGCGGCGCGGCGCAAGGATTGGGGCAATGCGCTGGTCTATTACGCCTTGCTGCTGGGCCTGGTGCATGGGGCCGGACAGACCGGCCTGGAACCGTTGAAGATGCTGCCCAGGCGCGATCCGTTGCCGGTGCGGGTGCTAAAGGGTATGGCCGACTTCCGCCGCCGCGCGGAAAGCTTTTTCGACGGTCACGGCGCCTCGCAGGAGGGGTTCGGGGTCATCCAGCCCATGATGGCCCCCACCGCGTCCTGAACGATGGCGATCCGCCCGACCCCGGGAATGTCCCAGGGTCCGCGATGGATTTTCGCCCCCAGGGCGACGGCGGCGGCGCAGCGGGCGTCGATGTCGTCGACCGCCAGATAGGACATCCAATGCGGTGGCACATCCTTGCAGTCGGCATTGCGCATGTCGAAGACGCCGCCGATCGGCTTGTCGCCCATCTTGGCGATCAGATAGTCGCCCTCGGGCATCGGCATCGCCTCGAACCGCCAGCCGACGGCTTTTTCGTAGAATTCCCGGGCGGTGTCAGGGTCGTGGGTGTTCAGTTCATTCCAGCAAAAGACGCCATGTTCGAACATCGGGGACCTCCTGCGCTGATTTTGGGACGGCGAGACGCCTTCCTCAAGCCCTGCCGATGGTAAAGGCGAAAAGAGCGGGGTCATTTGATACGGATTCAGCGGATCCCAACGGATGAGAGCGGATGGAGACCGTCATGGCCGTGCTTGACACCGCCATCCACGACGTTCCGCCAAGCAACGTCGCTCGTCACCACACCGTGGATACGCGGGTCAAGCCCGCGTATGACGGCTTAATGCTGTAGGCGATAGTGTTGTGACGGTTCCCCGGCCTTGACTCCGGCTGGTCGGATGATTAGAACAAAAAGCGAACATCCTCGGAGTTCGCCCCATGCCTTCCACCCCATCGCTTGCCCAATTACGTGCCCGCATCGCCGCCCTCGAGGGTCTGGGGCGCGAGGCCGTGGGCGGCGTTTTGCCGTTCGGGCTGCCGGCCGTCGACGCCGCCCTGCCCGGCGGCGGGGTGTCGCTGGGGGGGCTGCATGAGATCCAGCCGCTGACCCGGGCGGTCGAACCGGCGCTCGGCTTCGCCGTCGTCTGGCTGGGACGTCTGGCGGTCCACCATGCGCGGCCGGTGCTGTGGGTGACCACCGGCGGCGAGCCCTATGCCCCGGCGCTGGCCGCCCTCGGCCTGCCGCCGGCGCGGCTGCTGGTGGCGCGACCGACCGGCCGGGCGCAGCTGCTCTGGGCGATGGAGACCGCCTTGCAATGTCCCGGCCTGGCCGGCGTGGCGGGCGAGGTGCGGGATCTCGACCTGACCGCCGCGCGGCGGCTGCAGCTGGCGGCGCGGGCCAGCGGCGTCACGGGTCTGATGATCAATACCGGCGACGGTACGAACAATGCGGTTTCCCGCTGGCGGGTCGGCCCGGCGGCCTCGGCGGGGGCCGGCGTCGGTTCGTGGCGCTGGCGCTTGCGGCTGGTGCGCTGCCGCGGACGCGGCGCCGGCGAGGATGAATGGTTGGTGGAGTGGAACGATGCGACGCGTGGTCTCCGTCTGGCTGCCCTGGCTGCCGACCTGCGGCGGATGGTCGCCGCCGGGCAGGGTAGGGATCTTGATGTTTCTGCGTAAATTATGTAAATTGCGCAAAGATGATCTGTGGAGGTCACTTTGCCCGTCGTTCCCGCCAGCGAGTTCGTGCGCTCTTTCGGTCGCCTTCAGGATGAGGCGTTCCGGGAGGTGGTCAAGGTGACCAGCCATGGCCGTGTCATCGGCGCCTATCTTTCCGCCCATGATCTTGATCATTTTGAACGGCTGAAGCGGCGGGAGCGCGAAGTGCTGGTGGTGGGCCAGTTGCCAGAGGACGTTGTCGCCGATATCGAGGCCGCCGAATACGGTGCTGATCCTCGATGAATGTTCCGGTTCCGGTTCCGGGACTGGTTATCCGCTATTCGTTCTTGTGGAGCCACGAGGCCCGCAAGGGGGCTTCGGAGGGTCGCAAAGACCGTCCGGCGGCGATCGTCGTCGCCACCCGGAAGGATGGAGACGGCGTCGATATCCGGGTCATCGTCGCGCCGATCACCCACGAGCCGCCGGAGGATCCTGGTGCTTCCATCGAAGTCCCGGCAGATGTCGTCAAGGCTCTCGGCCTCGATGGCCGGCGGCAATGGATCAGGTTGGATGAACTCAACAGGTTCAGTTGGCCTGGATTCGATCTTCGGTCAATCCCCGGACGCCCGGGATCCTGCCATTACGGCATGATGCCCGAAGATCTTTTTCGGCAGATGAAATCGGGCATCCTGGCGCGCCAGAACGAGGGTCTGACCACCGTTGTTCCCCGGGAGGAATAGCGAATTCTTGACTCACGGTGGTGAGGGGTTGTAGAACAAAACAAGAACATTAAGAGCGCCAAGGTGTGGAACGATGCGACGCGTGGTCTCCGTCTGGCTGCCCTGGCTGCCGACCGACCGGCTGCGGCGGATGGTCGCGGCCGGGCCGGCTGACGAACCGCTGGCCACCGTGGTCGGCGATGGCGGCCGGCAGTTGCTGGCGGCGGTCGACCGGGCGGCGCGGCGCGCCGGCTTGCGGCCGGGGATGACGGTGGCCGACGCCCAGGCGGTGGCGCCGGGGGTCTGCCTGCGGCCGGCCGATCCGGTGGCCGACCGCCTTCTGCTCGATCATCTGGCGGAGACTTGCCTGCGCTATACCCCCTCGGTCGCGGTCGACGGCTGGAGCGACAGCCTTCCCGGCGGCGGGTTGTGGCTCGACATCAGCGGCTGTGCTCATCTGCTGGGGGGCGAGGCGGCGCTGCTGGCCGCATTGCGCGATCATCTGCGGCGTCTCGGCCTCACCGCCCGCCTGGGGCTGGCCGATACGCCGGGTGCCGCCTGGGGGGTGGCGCGGTTCGGCGGTGCCCTTACCATCCTGCCGCCCGGCGGGCTGAGGGACGCTTTGCCCGGGCTGCCGGTGACGGCGCTGCGCCTGGCTCCGGACACCGCCGCCGGGCTGGTCCGGCTGGGGCTGAAACGCATCGGTGATCTTCTGGCGGTGCCGCGGGCGGCCGTCGCCCATCGCTTCGGCGGTACCGTGGCGCGTCGTCTCGACCAGGCGCTGGGCGACGCCGACGAGCCCATCTCGCCCTGCCGGCCACCCTGCATGCCGCGGGTCCATCTGGCTTTCGCCGAACCGATTGCCCGGCCCGAGGATCTGGCCGCCGCCGCCCGTCGGCTGCTCGACGACCTGACGGCGGTGCTGGAAGGCCGGCGGCTGGGGGCCAGGCGCCTCGAGCTGACGGCCTTCCGCGTCGATGCCACCCTCGGCCGCCTGGCCATCGGCACCGGCCGGCCCTGCCGCGACCCAGGCCATCTGTATCGCCTGCTGGCCGAACCGCTGGCCGGGCTGGACGCCGGCTTCGGCATCGAATCGATGGCCCTGGCGGCGGTGGAGACGGGGCCGCTGGACCCGCGGCAGGGGGATTTTGTCGCGCCCTCCGACGGCGATGATCTGGACCGCCTGTTGGATGCCCTGGGCAATCGTCTCGGTTTCGAGCGGGTCTATGCCCTGGCGCCGCGCCACAGCCATCTGCCGGAACGGGCGGTGCGGCGGGTAACCCCTCCACCTCCACCCGCGGGAGAGGGTTGGGGGGAGGGCACACACCGGCCGCTCTGCCTGCTGGTCCGTCCCGATCCGGTGGAGGCGGTGGCGGCGCTGCCCGACGGGCCGCCGCGGCTGTTCCGTCACCGGGGCCGGCTGCACCGCCTGCGGCGGGCCGAGGGGCCGGAACGGCTGTCGGCGGAATGGTGGCGCGGCGATGAGCGGCCGGACCGCGACTACTATGCGGTGGAGGACGAGGAGGGGCGCCGTTTCTGGCTGTGCCGGCAGGGGGTGCCGGGACGTTGGTTCCTGCATGGGGTTTTTCCCTGATGGGCTATGCCGAGCTGCAGGTGACCAGCAATTTCAGCTTTTTGCGCGGCGCCTCGCATCCCGACGAGCTGGTCACCATGGCCGCCGTCCTCGGCCTGTCGGCCATCGCCATCACCGACCGCCATAGCCTGGCCGGGGTGGTGCGGGCGCATGACGCCGCCCGCCGCCTGGGGGTCAGGCTGGTGGTCGGGGCCCGTCTTGATCTCGAGGACGGTCCGGCGCTGCTCTGCCTGCCCACCGACCGCGCCGCCTATGGCCGCCTCAGCCGGCTGCTGAGCCTGGGCAAGCGCCGCGCCGCCAAGGGGCAATGCCGGCTGACCACCGAGGACCTGCAGGCCTTCGGCGCCGGCCAGATCCTGCTGCTGCTGCCGCCCGTGACGCCGGATGCCGCTTTCGCGGCGATGCTGAGGACCTGGCAGCGGCGCTTTCCCGGCGCCGTCTATCTCGCCGCCCAGCGGCGGTTCGCCGCCGACGACCGGCGCCGCCTGGGCGGGCTGGCCGAACTGGCCGAGCAGGCGGGCATGCCGCTGCTGGCCACCAATGACGTGCATTACCACGCCCCCGAGCGCCGTCCGCTGCAGGATGTGCTGACCGCCATCCGCGCCGGCTGCACGGTGGCCGAGGCCGGCTGGCGGCTGGCCGCCAATGCCGAGCGCCATCTGAAATCACCGGTCGAGATGGCCCGGCTGTTCGCCGATTATCCGCGGGCGGTGGCCCATACGCTGGAGGTCGCCGGGCGCTGCCGCTTCGACCTTGACCAGCTGCGCTACGAGTATCCCGCCGAGGATGGCGCCGAGACGCCGCAACAGCGTCTGCTGCGGCTGACCCGCGAGGGGGCGGCGAGGCGCTATCCCGAGGGCGTGCCGGCCAAGGTGGCGGCGGCGCTGGAGCATGAACTGGCGCTGATCGACGACCTCGCCTATGCCCCTTATTTCCTCACCGTCCATGACATCGTCCGTTTCGCCGTCGACCGCGGCATCCTCTGCCAGGGGCGCGGCTCGGCGGCCAATTCGGCGGTCTGCTATTGCTTAGGAATCACCGCTGTCGATCCCGCCCAGTTCGACCTGCTGTTCGAGCGCTTCATCAGCGCGGCACGCAACGAGCCGCCCGACATCGACGTCGATTTCGAGCATGAGCGGCGCGAAGAGGTGATCCAGTACATCTATGCCAGATATGGCCGCGAGCGGGCCGGGCTGACCGCCACCGTCATCCATTACCGCAGCCGCATGGCCATCCGCGAGGTGGGCAAGGCGCTGGGCCTGTCGGAAGACAAGGTGGCGGCCCTGGCCAAAAGCGGCTGGGGGTCGCGCCGCCAACCGGTCGGCACCGAGCGGGTGCGCGAACTGGGGCTCGATCCCGAGGAGCCGCATCTCGCCCGGGTGCTGGCCCTGGCCGGCGAGCTGATCGGTTTTCCCCGCCATCTGTCACAGCATGTGGGAGGTTTCGTCATGACCAGGGGCCGCCTCGATGAACTGGTGCCCATCGACAACGCGGCGATGGCCGGACGCACGGTCATCGAATGGGACAAGGACGATCTCGACCGCCTGGGCCTGCTGAAGGTCGACGTGCTGGCGCTGGGCATGCTGACCTGCATCCGCAAGGCCTTTGTTCTGCTGCGGGACCATGGCGGGCCCGAGCTCGATCTGGCGCGGGTGCCGCGGGAGGACGCGGCGGTCTATGACATGCTGTGCCGGGGTGATTCGCTGGGCGTCTTCCAGGTCGAAAGCCGCGCCCAGATGTCCATGCTGCCGCGCCTCCGGCCGCGCTGTTTCTACGACCTGGTGATCGAGGTGGCGATCGTCCGCCCGGGGCCGATCCAGGGCGACATGGTGCATCCCTATCTGCGCCGCCGCGACGGCCGCGAGCCGGTGGCGTATCCGTCGCCCGAGCTCGAGGCGGTGCTGGGCAAAACCCTGGGGGTGCCGCTGTTCCAGGAACAGGCGATGAAACTGGCCATCGTCGCCGGCGGCTTCACCCCTGGGGAGGCCGATCAGTTGCGCCGCGCCATGGCCACCTTCCGCCATACCGGCAAGGTGGCGGCGTTCAGGGACAAGCTGATCGACGGCATGACGGCGCGCGGCTATGACCGCGATTTTGCCGAACGGGTGTTCCAGCAGATCGAGGGCTTCGGCGAATACGGCTTCCCCGAAAGCCACGCCGCCAGCTTCGCCCATCTGGTCTATGTCTCGGCCTGGCTCAAATGCCATCATCCGGCGGTGTTCGCCTGCGCCCTGCTCAACAGCCAGCCGATGGGGTTCTATGCGCCGGCGCAGATCGTCCGCGATGCCCGCGAGCATGGGGTGGCGGTACGTCCGGTGGATGTCAATGCCAGCCAGTGGGACTGCACCTTGGAGGAAGCCGGCGAGCACCGGGCGCTGCGCCTCGGCCTGCGCCAGGTGGCGGGTCTCGCCGAGGCCGAGGCCGGGCAGTTGGTCGGGCGTCGCGGCGCCGGCTATGACAGCCCGCATGCGCTGTGGCGGCAGAGCGGGGTCAAACGGGCGACGCTGGAGGCGCTGGCCGATGCCGACGCCTTCGGTTCCATGGGCCTGCGGCGGCGGGAGGCGCTGTGGGCGGTGCGGGCGTTTCAGACACTGCCGCCGCTGCTGGCCGAGCTGCCGATGACCGAGCCGCCGGCGGCGCTGCCGCCGATGGCCCTGGGCGAAGAGGTGGTGGAGGACTATCGGGCGCTGCGCCTGTCGCTGAAGGCCCACCCCCTGGCCTTGCTGCGCCCGCGCCTGGGCGAGTTGCTGCCGGCCGCGCAACTGGCCGGACGGCGCCCGGGCCGGGTGTCGGTGGCCGGGCTGGTGCTGGTCCGCCAGCGTCCCGGCACCGCCGGCGGGGTGATCTTCATCACCCTGGAGGACGAGACCGGCATCGCCAATATCATCGTCTGGCCGCCGCTGTTCGAGCGTTTCCGCCAGGCCATCCTGACCGGCCGGCTGCTGCGGGTGGACGGCCGGCTGCAGCGCCAGGAGCGGGTGATCCATGTGGTCGCCGAACGCATCGGCGACCTGTCGCCGCTGCTCGGCAGCCTGACCCTGGGGTCACGGGATTTTCACTGACTCCATCGCCCTGCGTAACGTACGCATGGCCAACAGCATTCGTCCGGGATCGGACGGCAGATCGATAAAACCCAGACGTCGGTAAAGACGGGCCGCGTGCTCGTCGATGGCGTCAAGGACGACGAAATGCCCTCCCATCAGGTTGGCGCCGTCTATGCATTTGCAGAGCGCCGCGGTCATCAGAAAAGTGCCGACACCGCATCCCTGCACGGCCTGGTCGATGCCCACCATGGACAGATAGATCGCCGATACGGCGGGCTGGCGTGGCATGCGCCGCCGATCGGCTTCCGGAAGACTGCGGATATCGATGGCATGGGGTGAAAGCGCAAAAAACCCAAGCACCATCGGTGATGGGGGATCGATGGCGACATAAACTTTTCCATGATCTTCGGCGGCAAACCGGCCGGCGGTGATCTTGAGAAAGTTGTCGATGCGATCGACACCACAGCAAAAGCTGTCCCGGTCATGCCGCTGGCGATGCAGCGGCTCCACAGTCAGCCTCGACAACAGGGCTTTGTCGAGGCTCATTTCCCGCCAGTCAATTCCTTGTGCAGGCTCAGGAGTGCCACCAGATCCGTGGTCGGCTCGGCATCGAACGCCTGAAGAAAAGCCTGCCGATCCGCTGGCGTCAACACCGTCGCTTCCAGCCGATTGATGGTTTCGCGCGCCGCCAGGGCGGCATGGGCCAGAACAAACTCGGACGCATTGACACCTTGCAGCGCCGCGGCGCGTTCGATGAGATCCTTGGTTTCCGGCGTTGTCCGTTGTTCCAGCCGGGCCGTTCGGGTGCCGGCTTGCCGATGCGGCTCAAATTTCAGCATGTTAAATTGTCCGTCATTTACCGTACACCAGCGTACGTCAATGAGCGGACAGCGTCAAGCCGCCGCTGCTCGGCAGCCTGACCCTGGGGTCACGGGATTTTCATTAGCTATGGTTGACAACCGATACCGCGATGAAAGACAATGTATACCGCACTGACCATGGAGAGCGCGGATGAAATCGCAGATTGCCTTGCGCCTGGAAACCGACATCGTCGAATTGGCGAGGCGGGAAGCCGAGCGGCAAAACCGATCGCTGGCGAATTTTGTCGAAAGCGTCCTGGCGGACGCTCTGATGCCTGCCGACGGGACCCTGCCGGTGGTGTCGCTGGTCGATTCCGAGATCGACGGTATCGAGGCAATTCATGACGACGGCAGTGTCGATTTTGAAGAAACCGCCCGACTGCGCCAGGTGATCGCCCTCTCCCGGCGACGCTGATGACCATCCCATGTCGTCGCGGCGATTTTGTTGACTGCCTGTTTCCCTTCGCCGAGAGACCGTCATCGCCCGGCCCGATGCGCCATATCGCCTATGTGCAGACGCTTCTGCGCCTGCCGGACGGCCGGTTGCGGGTCCTGGTCATGCTGACCACAACCTCACCAAAAATGATCACCCGCATTCCCGAGGGGCTGGCTCTCGCCGTCTCGGCTGAAAAGTCGGTCGCCATGGGAATGCGCAACGCCTTCGTCATCGACGTCCATCGCCTTGCCGTGTTGCCGCTGGAACCGACTTGGTTTCCGGATCGGCACGACAATCATTTCGTCCTGGCCCGGGCGGACGAAGCCCTGCGCGCCGCCGTCACCCGCCGCTATGATGAAATGCTTGCCCGCTATCCATGCCCCGTCGAGGTTCTTGGGCCGCCAACGCGGGGTTCGTGACGCAAGCGCAGAAGGGCAAAAATTTAAACCGCCGCCGGCTTCTCGACCAGCCAGCCATCGAGATACAAATCGTCGATGCCGGTGCGGCAAAAGCTGGCCAGGGCATCCTCGCGGCTCTCGACGATGGGTTCACCGGCATCGTTGAACGAGGTGTTGAGCAGCAGCGGAACCCCGGTCATGGCGCCGAAGGCCTCGATCAGCGCGTAATAGTCGGGGGACTGCTGGCGGTGCACCGTCTGCAGCCGGGAGGAGCCGTCGACATGCAGCACCGCCGGAATTCTGTCCCGCCATTCCGGGCGCGGCCTGGCGGCCAGCAGCATGAACGGGCTGTCCACCGGCAGGTCGAAGATGCCACCGGCCGCTTCGGCCAGGACCGAGGGGGCGAAGGGACGGAAAACTTCGCGATGCTTGACCTGCTCGTTGATGTGGCGGGCCATCCCGGGGCGCCGGGGATCGGCCAGGATGCTGCGATTGCCCAGCGCCCGCGGCCCGAATTCCGAGGCGCCGGCAAAGCGCGCCACCACCCGGCCGTCGGCCAGCAGCGCCGCCACCTCCTGGACGGTGGCCGGATGGGCCCGCAGCTGTCGGGCGCGGACAAACTCCGCCATCGGCGGTTCCGCCGGCCGGTGGCCGAACATGGCGGTCCGCAGGCGGGGCAGGCGGAGTTGCCCACCGGCCCGGTAATAGGCCAGCAGGGCGGCACCGAGGGCGATGCCTTCGTCGGAAGCCGCCGGCTGGATGAAGATGTCGTCGACCAGGCCGCTGTCCAGCAGGCGACGGTTGGCGATGCAGGACAGGAAGGCGCCGCCGGCCAGACACAGATGCCGGCTGCCGGTCTTTTGCCGGGCCATCCGCGCCAGATGCAGGACGTCCTCGAAAAACGCCTCCTGGGCTTCGCGGGCCAGGTTGACCCAAGGCTCGTCGATCAGTCCCTGGGGATGGAGCGCCGGATCGAACCCCGCCAGGGCGTCGAGGCGCCCGAAGGCAGCGCCGTAATCGATCCGCAGGCCATCGAAGCGCTCAGCCGGGATACCGATCGGATCCCGCCGCGCAAAACCCTCGGCAAAGCCGTAAAGCGCCATCGTCTTGCCGGCACCGAAGGCGTCGAAGCCGCATTTCTCCGTCACTTTGGCGAAATAGCGGGCGGTATCGGCGACGCGGCGCCGCTCGAGGGCTTTCAGCGCCGTCCCCTGGCCGTGATAAAGGCCTTGCCCGGCATCCAGTACCAGCACCGCGGCGTCCTCGAAGCCCGACAGATACCAGGCGCTGGCGGCATGGCAGTCGAGATGGTCGAAATCGGCGTCGGTGCCGACGCAATCGGCCTGCCTCAACTCGCCAAGGCCCGCCGCCGCCAGGCAATAGTCCAAGGCCCGCCGGGGCCAGGCGGCGGAATGCGGCACGCGGTCAAGCCGGGCCTCGGCGATGGCGGTGATGTGAAGTTCGCCGTCGGTTTCGCGGAGCAGCGCGGCGCCGCAGTCATGGCCCTGGGTGTTGAGGCCGACCGCGATCATCCCGGCAGAATTTCGCCAAGGACTTTCTGCGCTGCCACCCGGTCGGGGGGTCCCAGGGAACCGATGGCGCGTTTGAAGATGGCGTTGGGAAGGGTGAAAAGCTTCCATCGAATGACGCTCGGCGCCGGTAAACCGGCGGTGGCCAGATCGCCGATCGGCAGATCAGTGGGCCAGGTGGTCTCCAACGGTCTGGTGATCATCGCGCAGAGGCTATGGCCGTGGCTGTCGTTGAACGACCTGCCCGACAGCACCAGACAAGGGCGGGGTTTGGCCTGCGGGCTGTCGACGAACGGAAAGGGGGCGACCACCACGGTCCAGGCATCAAAGCTGGTCATAGACATCATTGGCGGGGTCGTGCCATTCCCCCAGCAGGGCTTCGACCGCCGCCAACTCCGTCCTCTGCCGGCCCGCCCGCCTGAGGACCACGCGGTCACCGTCGAGTTCGTAAAGAAGGTCGTCTCCCGGCCCGACGCCGAGAATTTCCCTGATCGGCACGGGGATCGTGGTTTGCGCTTTGCTGGTGATGCGGCTGGTGATCATGCCTCTAAATGTAAGGAGTCCTCCTTACCGCGTCAATCCGATCAGATCCAGGGACAATCGGTTGAACGCGCGATGGTCGTCCCCCTTTGCAGACTTTCCTCGCGTTGGCGCGTTGAGCGCCCGCGCCATTATTGGCGCGCAAGCCAAGGCGGCCGGAGGCCGCCGCCCGGCGCCTGAGGGGCAGAAAAGTCCGGGGCAATCGGGTTCACCGATTGCCCCGGATCAGATCCAGCCCAGCAGACGCCACCACAGGAAATCCAGCGGCAGCAGGAAGACGATGGTCGCCGCCGCCAGCAGCAGGCAGAGGACCAGCGCCGGCCGCACCGGCTCGCCCCCCAGTTGCATGGCCACCACCAGCGGCGCCGATTCGTAAGGCAGCACCGGATTGGAGAAGCCCAGCACCTGGGTCATCAGCACGCTGGCCAGCGGCAGGCCCGAGGCCTGGGCCATCTGGCCGGCCAGCGGGGTCAGCACCGCCGGTACGCCGGGCAGGGTGGTGAGCATCCCGGTCAGGGTGGCGATGGCCGACAGGCTGGCGAAATTGGTAATCGCCGCCCCCGGCGCCAGCGGCAGGACCTTGAGGAACAGTTCGGCCAGCCGGTGGCCGAGGCCCGATTTGTCCACCAGCGCGCCCAGCCCCATGATGCCGCCAACATAGAACATCGAACCGAAATTCACCTCGGTGCCGAATTGTTTCTGTCCCACCAGGCCGATGCCCGGCAACAGCAGGATCAGCGCTGCCGCCATGCTGATCCAGGCCGGGCTGATGTGATGCAGCGCATCGGTGGCCCACAGCGCCAGCGACACCGCCAGCAGGATCGACAAATGCCGTTCATCCCTGGACATGGACGGCATCCGCGCTGCTGCCACCGGCCGCGGCCGGTCGGGACAGAGCCAGATGATCAGCGGCACCAGCAGGGCCGACTTCAGCAGCCCCATCACCGGGAAATGCAGCAGCAGGTAGCTGCCATAGGTGGCGGTGTAGTGGTAGGCCGATTCGGCGGCGCCGAGAAACACCACATTGGGCACATTGGCCGGCAGGATCGAGAAGGTTCCGGTATGGCAGCCGAAGGCGGCGGCCAGCACCACCCCGGTGCGGCCCTTGCTGCCCGGCGCGAAGCCGAAGCCGTCGGCCAGGCTAAGCGCGATGGGCATCAGCAGGATGGCGCGGCCCATGGAGGACGGCATGAGAAAACCCATGGCGACGCCGACCATGGTGACGCCGCCGATCACCCCCCAGTAACTGTTGCCGAAGCTTTGCGCCAGGCGGCGCGCCAGGCGTTGTCCGAGGCCGGTGCTGCGGACCGCCACGCCGATCACCAGGCCGCCGAAGATCAGCCACAGGGCGGTGGATTGAAAGCCGGTGAAGATGACCTCCGGCGCCGCCGTCTTGAACAGCATGGCGAAGGTGAAGAAGGCGATGGCGGTGACATATTCCGGGATGGCGCCGGTCGCCCATAACGAGATGCCGGCCAGCGACAAGGCCAGCGCGCCATTCTCATTGGCCGGCAGGACGGGGAAAACGACGACCAGCCCGGCGCCGAGGAGGCCGCAGGCGGCAATCCGGCGGGAGGGGGAAAAACGATAAGACATCCATCCCTGTATCCAAACGGGGTATGTCTCGGCAAGAACTATTTGCTAAGTTCGGCGGAGCAAAAAAACCGGCAGATTTTCAGCCATGTTTCGCAGTCTCATCCTCTTGCTCAGTTTTGTGACCTGCGGCTGTGTCGGTCAGAGCGTCACCCTGGTCGGGCGTTCCACCGGCTTGACCTCAAGAAGCACTTTTCCCGTGGAACAGGCCAGCAACGACGTAAAATTCGCCTTCGGCAAGAATGTCTTTGTCGGTCGCTGGAGCTATTTCCACGGCGTGTCTGTCATCGACGACAAGGGGGCGTCTGTTCTCGATACCAAGAAAAGCGATAAGAAAGTCGACAGGAAAGATGACAGGAAGGATACCGTGGCTCTGTCGACCCCCAACGGTGGCATCGGTTCGTTCTTCGGCTCCTCTCGCGACGGCTCGATTCTCCACTGCACCTTCACATACAATGAAGGCAGGCTGAAGGGGCTCGGCATGTGCGAGGACACCGGTGGGGAAATGTACGATCTGTCGATCAATTAGCCCCGATATGTGGACGCGCCGCACCCTGATGCGAGGTCTGGCCGGCCTGGCGGCGCTGCCTCTGGCGGCCTGCGCGGCGGCGCCGATACCTCAGCCGCAGCGTCCACGCGCCACCAGCCGGACGGTGACGGTTCCGGCCGATTTCGGCCTGGATACCGTCATCGACATCAATCATGCCAATCAGGTCAGCGACTTCGCCCAGTTGCGCCGCGGCGTGCAGGCGGTCATCCACAAGGCCAGCGAGGGCAACGACTGGTTCGATCCCCTCTATGCGCGGCGGCGACAGCAGGCCGAGGCGGTCGGCCTGCTTTGGGGGGCCTATCATTTCGGCACCCGCCAGCATCCCGGCGCCGAACAGGCGGCAGCCTTTCTCGCCGCCGCCAAGCCGGGGCCGGCCACCCTGCTGGCCCTGGACCTGGAACTGAACGAGCGCTGGCCGGCCAATTCCATGCAACTGGGCCAGGCCGAGGATTTCGTCGCTACCGTTCTGTGGGCCACCGGCCGCCTGCCGCTGCTCTATGTGCAGCCCGCCTGGGCCGACGGCGCGGCGCTGCGCGGGCAGAGCCTCGGCGGTGCCATCGGCCCGGGCTCGATCCTGGCGCGCTGTGACCTGTGGTTGGCGGATTACCGTGACCAGCCGGAACTGCCCCTGGGTTGGGCCGGCCGGGGCTGGCAGCTGTGGCAATATGCCGGCGACGGTGGCCATGGCCCGTTCGCCGACTCGGCGCAGCGGGTCGCCGGGGTTGACCGCTGCGACCGCAATCTGTTTTTCGGCGACGACGCGGCGCTGGGGCGGTGGTGGGTGGACGCGGCGGTGTGAGCACTCTCCGGGCCGGCGATCTAGCCGGCCCCTGCAATAATTTGCCGCATACCAGCCGCCATCGCCGCGTCGCGATCAAACGTCACAGTATAGGCGCACCCCGCCGCGTGGGCGCTGCGTTCGATCAGGCAGTCGGCAAATCCGGCTTTGATATTATTGCGAAAAGCATGAAGCGACTGCCACACAACGTCGGAATTTTGGACAACCAGCTCTTTGGCCCGCAGAACCGTTTCAACCACGTCACCTAACTTATCGTCGCTAGTTTGATAACAACTGGTCAGCACCCAAACCAGTTCCACCATTGTGACAAGAGAGATGAACCCCGTGGATTCGCGAGAGAAGGACTCCATCAACGCGGTCGCTTGAGCGGCTTGGATTGGATCGTCCTGGGTAAAGTATCGGACCAAAACATTGGTATCGAGACCAATCATCTGGCGGCGGCTCCCTGCGTGGCGATCGCGGCGTTCATCTCTTCAATGGAAACCGACCTCGTCGCGGGAATGATCCCCTTCAGGCTTTTAACCGATTTTGTGGCGGCCATCACTGCGAACTGGCCATTTTCTGTCTCAACAAATTCAATCCGGTCACCTGTGCCGAGTCCCAACGCGGTTCTCACGCTTACCGGGATCGTCACCTGTCCTTTCGATGTTAAAACAGCGACAGCCATAGTCGTTCCTTTCTCGCGCAAACATTCCTTACTTTATGGTAAGGAAGTGCCCGCTGCAAGGAATCTGAATTCCAGGCGTTTTTCCAATAAAGTCCCGTCATCCGCGGATTTATTCCGCGGATCCACGCGGTGGTGCACGGCCGGCGGTGGGATCATCCCTTGGTCTGCGGTTCGGGACGGCGTGGATGCCCGTGACGAGCACGGGCATGACGGCATCGCATAGTGCGGCCATGTCAAGCGGTCGGTTCCGGCGTTGCCATGAGAACAACATCTAAAAGTTGCAAGGATCGGCGTCGCTTGGCATAGTCGGGTCATGCCGGGTGGCTGGGTTTACATCCTGACGGATCGACCGAATGGAACGCTGTATGTCGGCGTCACCAGCGATCTGGCCCGTCGTACCTGGGAGCACCGGGAAGGGGCTGTCGACGGGTTTACCAAGCGCTATGGCTTGAAACGGCTGGTCTATGCCGAACCCCATGAGGACATCCGCGCGGCGATACAGCGGGAAAAAACCCTCAAACATTGGCCGCGCGCCTGGAAGGTACGGCTGATCCTTGAGGCCAATCCGGGTTGGGCCGACCTCTACAATCTCTTGATGTGAATTACAGGCGCCATCTCAGCAAAGATCGACTATCTGCCCCGAAATGCCTTGGCAACGGCAGAGGGGATATTGGGACTGGCAGGATTGACGGCGACATCGCGGGTCATCGGCCGCACCACAAGGTCCATGTCCTCCATCGGGATCGCGCCGAGAAGAACCTCGTCACCCATGACCATGCCACCGACAAAGCATTGACGATTGCCGAACTGAACACGGATCGGTCCGACGTAGGGAATTAACCTTTTGGAGCCGTCGGCCAGTGTCACTTCGCGCTTTTCCTGCTCGGTCAGGCTCAACTGGATTGCCACATGCGGAGGAATGCAAAGATGCAAGGCGCCGGTGTCCGCCAATGCGGCACATTCGATAGCGGCGAGGTCCGGCATTACCGGGTTGCTCAACTTTAGGCTGGCGTAAGCTATGCCCATATCTATCTCCGTCGAACCGCAATCCTATCACTGATTGCTGCCGCTGCCGAGCCAACCGTCGACATAGGCACACGAAACCCGGCAGGCCGGGCCATGACGGCACCATCGGCCTAAAAAAACCTCAGCCAGCCACGAGATTTCGCCGGCACCGTCACCGGTGACACCACCGGCGGGGCGCCGATGGCGCGGTTGCCATCGTCGACCCATTGGGCGACGGTGGTGAACCGGCAGCCCTTGGCGCGCAGGTCGTCAAGCATGACCGGCATGGCGGCGATGGTGCCGTCATGGATGTCGTGGAACAGGAACACGCCATTGGCGCCGCTGCCGCGGGTCAGCACATCGCCTTCCAACTGGGCCACCGTATGATAGCGCCAGTCCAGGCTGTCGCGGGTCCACAGAACCAGCTGCAGGCCGTCCCGGCGGGCCTGCTCCACCAGTGCGGCGTCGTAGGCGCCATAGGGCGGGCGGAAAAAATGCGGCTCGACGCCCAGCGAGCGCAGCAGGGCCACGGTGTCCTCGATTTCCTTCTGGCGGGCCGCTTCATCAAGCTTGCGCATGTCCGGATGGTCCCAGGAATGGTTTTCCACCTCATGGCCTTCCGCCACCATGCGTCGGACCAGATCGGGAAAGCGGCGCACATGCTCGCCCAGTACGAAGAAGGTCGCCTTGACCTGTTTGCTGGCCAGAATATCCAGCAGCTGTCCGGTATGCGGGCCGGGACCGTCATCGAAGGTGACGGCGCAGTCGCCGCTCTGCTTCGCTTCCCGGGCCATGGTGGTGAAGTCCAGGACCGGCGGCGTTTCGCCGCGGGCCGGCCAGGGCAAGGCCAGCAGCAGAAGGACAATTCTGAAATGACACCAATGCTGAAGCATTGGATCACTCTGCGGCAGGCAGGCGGCTTTGTCGATGGCCGTTGCCGGGCGGGGTCTTTCAGCCTACTCTCCAGCCTTTACGCCGTTTCTTGGTGAAAGGTTGACGGTTGCCCGGCCGGGGTCCCAATTCTGCGCGGTTCATCGCCCTTATCGACGAACTTCGCCAAAAGATCACGCATGAGCGGATCACCTCGCTGATCAAGGAAATCAAGCAGGACGAGCTGATCGCCCTGCTGAAGCTTGAGGCCGAGCTGAAATCCCGCTATCTGGTGGCCGTCCTCGAACTGATCGATCCCAAGATGACCGATCTGGCCCATCATCTTGACGAGGCACGCCGGTTCCGTGAAATGACGGACGAAGTCGGCATCGCCGTAAAAAATATAGTCGATGGCGTTCTGGCCCAGGAAATCCCCATGCCCGGACTGACCCTGGAGCCGGATCTGACCCCGGAGGTCGAGCGCGCCATCGAAATCTTCATGCAGACTGATGACCATTATTGGGATCAACCGGAGTAGCCCGCCATGACAACCGGAGTCAAAGCCCGCCTGCACCCGACGATTTTCCGCGAATACGACATCCGCGGCATCGTCGGCGAAACCCTGTTCGCCGAGGACGCCCATGCCCTGGGCCAGGCTTTCGCCTCGCGCGTCGGCCCGGGCGGGCGGGTTGCGGTGGGCTATGACGGGCGCCTGTCCAGTCCGCAGCTGTCGTCGGCGCTGATGGCCGGCCTTGTCGCCGGTGGGGCGCAGGTGGTGGATATCGGGCGGGGGCCGACGCCGATGCTGTATTTCGCCAGCCATCATCTGGCCACCGATGGCGCCATGATGGTGACCGGCTCGCATAATCCGCCCAGCCATAACGGCCTCAAGATGATGCTGCGCGGCAAGCCGTTCTTTGGCCCCGACATCAAGGATCTGGGTGTCCGCGCCGCCGCCGCGGCGACCGCCGGGCAGGCCGGCGGCCGGGAGTCCCGCGACGTCTCCGCCGCCTATCTTGCCAAGCTGCTGACGGAAGCGCCGGCGGGCCGCCCGCTGACGGTGGTGTGGGATCCCGGCAATGGCGCCACCGGCGACATCGTCACCAGGCTGACCGCCGCCCTGCCCGGGCGCCATGTGCTGATCAACGAGACGATCGATGGGCATTTCCCCGCCCATCATCCCGATCCCACCGATCCCCATACCCTGGAGCAGCTGATTGCCCGGGTGGCGGCCGAGGGCGCCGATCTCGGCATCGCCTTCGACGGCGACGGCGACCGCATCGGCGTCATCGACGGCAAGGGGCGGATCCTGTGGGGCGACCAGATCCTCATGCTGCTGGCCGAGGAGGTCCTGGCCAACCAGCCGGGGGCGCCGATCATGGCCGATGTCAAGGCCAGCAAGGCGCTGTTCGACCGCATCGCCCAGCTGGGCGGCAAGCCGGTGATGTGGAAGACCGGGCATTCGCTGATCAAGACGCGGATGGCCGAATTGAAGGTGCCGCTGGCCGGCGAGATGAGCGGCCATATCTTTTTTGCCGACCGCTATTTCGGCTTCGACGACGCCATCTATGCCGCCATCCGACTGCTGCGGCTGGTGGCCGGCTGGCAAGGAGTCAGCCTGGCCGACCGCTATGACGGCCTGCCGCGCCTGCTCAATACCCCCGAACTGCGCTTTGACTGCGCCGACGAGGTGAAGTTCAAGGTGGTGGCCGAGGTTCGCGACCGCCTCAAGGGCGGTCCCGGCGCGGTCGACGATCTCGATGGGGTGCGGGTCACCCATGCCGACGGCTGGTGGCTGCTGCGCTCGTCCAATACCCAGGCGGTGCTGGTGGCCCGTGCCGAGGGCGAGGACGAGGCGGCCCTGGGGCGCATGAAGGCCGAACTGGCGCAGCATCTGAAGGCGGCCGGGGTGCCGGTGCCGCCGGGCATATTGTAGATGTCAGCCGCTTTATTTTTTGCCAGGGCGGCCCGATTTATCACCGCCGGAGCAGTCGACCGGGCCATTCCGTTCCTGCGGGCCAGTCTTGCTCTCGACCCGGTCTCGGCCGATGCTCTGTTCTGCCTTGCAGATGAGATTGCATTGCGGCGTGTTTTGAGGCTCGACCCGACGGAAGCTGCCGCCTTGAGTAACCTGGGGGTCTTGCTGGCCAACAATTCTCGGGGAGCGACCCTCTGTTTCCGCACCGCCCTGGCGCTGTGTCCGGGGATGGCCGAAGTGTGGAACAATTTTGGTAATCTTCTGCAACGACAGGGGCAAGTGACGGAGGCCAGCGTCGCACTGGAACGGGCGGTGACCCTCGCTCCGGGACGCACCGAGGCTTGGAACAGCCTGGGGAATGCAAGGATGCAGCAAGGCGATATGGTGGTGGCCGAAGGGTGCTACCGTCAGGCGCTCGAAATCAGTCCGCGCCATGTAAAGGCACTCTCTCATCTGGCCGGCCTGCTGGAGCAGACCGGACGGACGTCCGAAGCTCTGGCGGCCTATGAGACGGCTCTTGATGTCGACCCTCTGAATTGCCTGGCTCTCTCCGGTGCCGCCCATATGCGACGCCAGCTATGTGACTGGCGGCGTCACTCTCAAGACGAAGAGGCCTTGAAAGAGGCCGTAAGATCGGGTGACGGCCATATTTCCCCCTTCGTCTTCCTTACCGTCGGCTCCACGATGGAGGAGCAGCGCCTCTGTGCCCGCCAATGGGCACTCCGTCAATGCCACGGCATTGAGCCTCTGCCTCCCCGCGAGCCTGGATCGGGACGCATCCGGTTGGGCTATCTGTCCGCGGACTTCTATGAACATGCCACCGCCTATCTGACGGCAGAATTATTTGAACTCCATGACCGCCGCCAATTCGAGGTTTTCGCCTATTCATGGGCTGAAGATGACGGCAGCCCGATGCGAGGCCGTCTGGAATCGGCCTTCGATCATTTTACGGATATCCGGCGGATGTCCCATGAGGAGGCAGCGCGGCTGATCCGTGAGGATGGCATCGACGTTCTTCTGGACGTCAAGGGTTATACCCGATATGCCCGAACGGAGATTTTAGCCTATCGGCCGGCTCCGGTTCAGGTCAATTTCCTGGCCTATCCGGGAACAATGGGGGCGCCATTCATTGATGCCATCATCGCTGATCCGTTCGTTCTACCGCCCGACTTGCATCACGTCTTTGACGAGCGGGTGGTCATCTTGCCGGACTGTTATCAGCCGAATGACCGGCAAAGGGCAATTTGCGAACTAGCCGTGACCCGAGCCGAAGTTGGTTTGCCGGACAGTGGGCCGGTGTTCGCCAGCTTCAACAACAGCTACAAACTGACGCCACAGATGTTCGACATCTGGATGCGGTTGTTGCGAGCGACACCTGACAGCGTGCTATGGCTGTTGGCGGCAGGTCAGGAAATGGAGGATAACCTGCGTCGCGAGGCGTCTTCCCGCAGTGTGGCGCCGGAACGTCTGGTGTTCGCGGGGAAAATGCCCTTGGCTACACATCTGGCGCGTCACCGGCTGGCTGATCTGTTTCTCGATACGCTACCCTACAATGCCCATACGACAGCTAGCGACGCCCTCTGGGCGGGGTTGCCGGTGTTGACCTGTGTCGGCGCGACCTTTGCCGGTAGGGTGGCTGCCAGTCTATTGCGGGCGACGGGGCTGCCAGAACTGATCACCAACTCCTTGGCGGAATATGAGGCCAAGGCGCTCGAGTTGACCAGGGCACCGGAAACGCTGAGAGAATTGCGGCAGCGCCTGCAGGACAACCGTCTGAGGGCCGTTTTGTTCGACAGTGAGCGCTATACTCGCAATCTTGAGGCGGCCCTTCGTCAACTACATGTCAAGAGCGCATAAAGCTTCGCCGATTCTTGCCACGACGTCGGTCCAGTCCTGCCGACGGGATTGGCGAAACAGCCGCAAGGATGGATACCAGGGGCTGTCTTGACGATCCAGGAGCCAGCGCCAGTCAGGGTCGGCAGGCAGCATGACCCAGGCTGGTCTGCCCATGGCTCCCGCTAAATGGGCAACCGCCGTGTCCACCGTCAGCAACAGGTCCAGTTGAGAGAGAGCCCCTGTTGTTTCGGCTAGATCCTTGAGCCAGGGGGAAAGATCCTCTATCGCGGTGTCGAAGCGGGGCCGTTCGCCGAGTTGCAGACTGTACCAGCGGGTGCCGGATTGACTGAACAACGGAGCCAAGGCATCGAACGGCATCGAACGGTTGTGATCGTTTCGATGGTTGGGCGAGCCCGCCCAGACCAGGCCGACCCGCAGCGCGTTGTCCTCAGCCAGCCGTGCGGCCCAGGCTTCGACGATGGATTTTTCAGCCACAAGGTACGGAACGGGTATTTGGGCGAGGTCGGGGAGGGTGATGCCAAAAAGCGCCGGCAAGCTCATCAGCGGACAGTGCACAGCAATTTCCGGAAGGGGTGCGCCGGTTTCAACCACCCCGTCGATGCCTTCGAGATTGGACAGCAAGCGAACCAGTTGCGGTGGCACCTGCAGCAGGACGCGGCCTCCGCTACGCCTTGCCAAGGGGATGAATCGGCAAAACTGCAAGCAGTCTCCCAGCCCCTGTTCGGCGTGCAGTAACAAGGTCCGTCCGCAAATGTCTTCGCCCTGCCACCGGGGCTGGGCAAAACCGGGGCTGGGCAATTCCTTCAAACTGCCGCGCCAGCGCCACTCGTATTCCTGCCATCCGGTCCGCAGTTCGCCTTGCAGCAGCAGGAGCAGCGAACGGTTGAATCGTGCCTCGGCGAAGTCGGCGTCGAGGCGAATAGCTTCATCTAAAGCGGAGGCTGCTTCGTCATAGCGGCCCAGGCCTTTGAGGGTAACGGCCAAGTTGGAATGGGCTTCAGCTTGCCCCGGAGCGATACGGATTGCCAGTTGGTAAGCCGACCGGGCGTCCTCCAGATTTCCCTGATCCCTCAAAAGGTTTCCCCGGTTGCAATAGGGAGTAGCGAGGCCGGGATGAAGAATATGGGCAGTTTTGTAGTCTGCAAGGGCCTCGCCGGAGCGACCCAGACGGCTGACCGCAAGACCCCTGCCGGCATAAGCCTCAGCGAAGCCTGGGCGGAGCGTTATGGCACGGCCATAGGCTTTCTCCGCCGCGTCAAGCTGGCCCGCCCCTGTCAAGGCATTGCCGCCGTTGTGATAGGCTTCGGCGAGTTCAGGTTTTAGACAGGCGGCAGAAGCGCAGGCGCAGGCTCCCGCGGCCGGGTCGGACCGCTCGGTCAGGCAGTCTCCCCGATTGGCATGGGCTTCCGCAAAATCGGGCCGCAGGCTGATGGCGCGGGCCGAAGCCCGCAGAGCCTGGTCGAGATGACCAAGACTTTTGAGCATTGCGCCGAGATTGGCCTGAGCGTCCGGGAAATCCGGTTGCAATGCGCTGCTGGTCCGGTAGGCGGTACAGGCATCTTCGGCCCGCCCCAGATCACTGTGGACGATACCAAGGTTATAGAAACAGGTGGCCGCCTTAGGAGAGACGCGGATGGCTCTGCAGATCAATTTTGCCCCCAAAGCCGGCTGTCCGAGCCGATGAGTGGCAATACCCAACAGATGCAAGGCGTCAACATGTCTTGGGTTGTTGGCCAGAACCTGGCGGTACTGTCGACAGGCTGTCGTCAGGTGGCCAGTCTGCTGGGATTCTATCGCCGCAGTCACTATCTGGGTGGCATCCGGCATATCCACCTTAATTACTCGTTTTTCTTTTGAACCCAGAATTGATAGGTCGCCCCAAAGGTATTGGGGAACATTGACTCGAACTTGTCCCAGCTGGCCAGGTCGGTCAGCGTTTTATCATCCGGGAAAAGGTTTCTGTATTTTTCGGTAACAGAGGAATCGATCTCAAATCCGATGAATGCCAAATTGTTCGTTTCAATGAAAGCCGCCAGTTGTGGAATGGTCGTGCGATGTTCTTCCGTATGGAACAGCAAGTCGCGGCAGTTGCTGATGGAAAAAAAATCGGGAGAACGGGTAATGTTGGCTAGAGATTCTTCATCCTCACGGTCGAAAAATTCCTGGCGGCATTGACGAATCTCCTCCACCGAAGTGCCAAATCCGCGCTCCTGAATGAACTGCCGGGCGGCCATAACCCCCCGACGCGCCACCTCGCTGTATAGCCCGACCCGCATGACGCCACCGGGTCGCAACAATGACAGCAGCAAACGCCAACCGGCGGACGGATCGCCCAGATGATGGAGGACGCCGACCGATTCGATTTGGTCGAAATGGCGGCCCAGGTGGTCCAGACGCAAAATATCGGCTTGAGCGTAATCGATATTGGTCACCCCCATTTCGCGGCTCTTGCGAATGGCATAGGCCAGGCTACGGCAGGAGAGATCCACGGCGGTTACCTTGGCATCGCGAAATCGCAGGGCAGTCTCGATGGCGTGACGGCCCGTGCCGCAACCAGCAATGAGAATTTCAAATACTGGTTTTCGTGGCATTGGTGCGTGAGGCCCCTGCGGGAACAGCAGGCGCAGCCCGATTTCGGGATGTACCGGGGGTTCGGCGCAGGTTGTGCGGGTCCAGCGTGGGTAGGGGCTTTCCTCGTACTGGGCGCGAACCCTGCGGGAGATGTCGTCATCGATGGGGGTAAGCAGGGGAATACCGGCCATCAGCCTCCGCTCCTCCTGCGGCTCGCTGATTTGCTGGGTCAGCAGAGCGGCGACCGGGGCCGGCCAGGACAGCGAGAGCAGCATATTGTCATCCGGTAAGCTATTGAGGGGCTGATAGCAGGCGAACAGCGCCAGCATGGCTGGAGTGACCGTTGACGCCGGCTCCGTCAGACGGGCCCGCAGTTTGGCGAGTCGGCAATTTTCATCTTCGCCGATGGCAAAGACATATTCGTTGATGAAACATTGCTGGGCCAAGGCGCAGCAGAACTCCAGTTCGCCCTCGCCGAGAACCTCGCCGCCGGCAACCCGGTTCAGGAGGCTGGCCCGCATGCCGATCAACCGGTGTTCTAACTCCCGGTCGGCCACCGGCGTATTTTGCAGCACTGCCAACAGCAAGGGGTCGCCGGTCAGCTGGCATGTTTGGTCTGCCAGCAGAACGCCGTCCCGCTTCAGCACTGTGATACAGGCCGGGAAAAGATCGGCCGGGCGGATCCAAGGTTCATTTAAGGCCGCCATCAACCACGGGCGGATGTCCCTGGTGGCAACCGAGTCGGCGACCACCGTCATGGTCAGCGCACTCAGCGCCTTGGCTTTAGGGCTGGGTTCGAGCAGCAAACCACGGCGGATGAAGGTAAAGGCGCTTCTGGCATTCCCGCAATCCAGCATTTTGCGGCACAAGGTGTGGTATGCCTGGGGGAAATCGGGACGAAAGACCAGGGCTGTTTTGAAAAGGCCGGCCGCCGCAGTCGTCTGCCCCAAGTCCTTGAGCAGATTGGCGGTATTGAAGGCAATTTCGGGGACGCCGGGAAAGGCGCGGGAGAGGCGCAGAAAGATCTTCAGGGCGGAGGCGGTCTTACCTTCGCAAAGAAAAACATTACCCAGATTGTTCCATGGGCCAATGAGAGCCGGCACTTGAGTTAGGACGCACCGGATGACCGATGCCGAACGACCCGTTTGTCCAAGGTCGAACAGGACTATGGCTAGATCGACTCCATGCGCGGCTTCGTCAGGTTGCAGGAACCAGCACCGTTTCGCCCAGAGGGCGGCATCGGCAGGGTTTCCTGCGTGCCGCAGGGCCTTGCCGAGTGCCGCAATCTGCACCACGGCAGCAGGATCCGCGGCCAACGCACGGCGGTAGGCGGTCATCTGAAGATCCTGTGTGTTTGACGGCGCGGTTTCATATTAACCGGGCGCAATGGCAGAGCCAATTCTGCAAATGGCGCCGACAACTTAACGATAACCGCATTTGCCAGGCAACCGAAAAGGTGACATCGACGAATTGTTTGCGCTTGCTGGTGGCCGACTTATTATCCTGCTGAACATTAAAAGAGCACCGATGGGCATCGGCGGCCAGGCGCGGTGAAGTTTTGGGAAATTTGAAAGACTCGCCACTTATTTCCTCTGTCGGCCTTCTGGATAGCGCCTTCGGCCTTTACCGCCATGCGCGTTTTCCTGCCACTGCTGCGCTGTGTCGGCGAGGTCTGGTCGATGATCCGGCCGATGGCAACTGTCTTAATTTGCTCGCTCTCGCGGCACGGGGAAGCGGCCATACAGGGTCAGTCGTCCACCTGTTCGGGCGCGCCCTGGCCGCCTTTCCAGCGACATCCCAGACCCACTGCCATCTGGCAAACGTCCTTTATGAGGAAGATCGGCTGAAAGAGGCCTCGATCCATTATCATCTCGCTTTGGCCCTCAGTCCCAGCGCTGCCGAAACTCTGTTCAATATGGCCATTCTGCTTCGGCGGGAAGGTCAGGAGTCGTTGGCCGAACGCCTGTATCGGCGGTGTCTGGCGGTACGCCACGACTTTGGCGAAGCGCACTATAACCTCGGTAATCTGCTGCGTGATTCAGGCCAGTTGGATGAGGCCCGGCAGTCCTATCGGTCGGCTCTGAGGTGTGAACCGCGGTTTGTCGACGCTCTGATCAACCTGGCGAATCTCCTGCGGGAGCAGTCGCGAAACCAGGAGGCCGTGCCGCTGTTACGCCGGGCCTTAACGGAGGCACCGGATCACCCGTTGATCCATCTTGCTTTGGCGGAAGTGAGCCGCCAGACAGGACAGTGGCGGCAGACGGCAACCTCTTACCTGCGGACCATCTCGTTGCGCTCAGATCAGGCGGCATCCTGGAATGGCCTGGCCTTGGTTTGCCACGCCGAAGGCCGCCTGCTTGCAGCGGAAACCGCTTTTCAGGCAGCCATAGTCATCGATCCGCAGCATGGAGATGCTTTCAGTCGCCAGGGGGCCATTTGCCATCTCGATGATCGCCATCGCGCCGCCAGCGTCTGTTTCGGGCGAGCCTTGGCATTAAAACCGGACTTTGCCCAAGCCGCCAACAACCAGGCGCTATTGCTCAACGACTTGGGACAACCGGTCGAGGCCGCCGCTTATTTCCGCCGCGCCCTGGCGATCGATCCCGGATACGCCAATGCCCGTTGGAACTTCGCGCTGCTGTTGCTCGCTGACGGACTGATGCCTGAAGGCTGGCGATTTTACGAGGCGCGCAGTGAGCTTGAAGAACCGATCATCGAGCGTTTGCAGTTGCCCGTTCCAGAATGGCAGGGCGAACCGCTGGACGGACGATCGCTGCTGATCTGGTTTGAACAAGGCTATGGTGATGAAATTCAATTCTGCCGCTTCGCCGCCTTTTTGAAAAAGCGCTGGGCGGTCCATATCACACTGTGCTGCCCGCCACCTTTGTTTACCCTGTTCGCATCCCTGGCGGGGGTGGATGTTCTGCATCCGGCGGAAACCGGGACATTGACCCTGGCCCGCCCGGATTTCTGGACCTTTCCGATGAGTATCCCGCGGCAGATCGGCCTGGCATTGGAATCCATTCCGGCAGATCTTCCCTATTTGTGGCCCCCCGCCGAACGCCTGGCGAAATGGCGTCGGCGTTTGCCCACGGACGGCCTGACCGTCGGGCTGGTGTGGAAAGGCAGCGCCGGGCATAAGAATGACCAGTGGCGTTCGCTGCCGGGTTTGGACGTGCTGGCGCCATTGTGGACGGTTGCCGGTGTCAGTTTCGTCAGCCTGCAAAAAGGCCGTGGTGAGGATGAGGCGGCATCCCCACCGGCTGGTCAGCCTCTGCGGTCTTTCTCCGGGGACGTCCTTGACTTTGCCGACAGCGCCGCGATCATCAGCCATCTCGACTTGGTCATCACCGTCGACACGGCCGTCGCCCACCTTGCTGGAGCGCTCGGCAAACCTTGCTGGGTCATGCTGCCGGCCATCCGCGCCGATTGGCGGTGGCTCCGTGATCGGCAGGACACGCCCTGGTATCCCGGGACCCTGCGCCTGTTCCGTCAACAGACACCGGGTGACTGGCCAGCGGTGATCCGGCGGGTTGCCAGCGAATTGCAGCGTCTGGCCGATCCTCCGCAAGACGTGTTCAACAAGGCATTGTACTACCTTTCCGCCGGAAATGCGGTCCAAGCAAGGACGATGTACCGGCGTGTCCTGGCGATCGAACCGGCCCATGCCGACAGTCACCATCTGTTGGGGATCCTCGATCACTTCGACGGACTGCCGGTATCTGCCGAAAGGCGCATTGATCAGGCTGTCCGGTTACAGGAAAGCAAGGCCGAATACCATAACAACCTGGGAGAGGTGCTGCGCCGAAGTGGACGTCTCGATGAGGCTGAAGGAGCATTCCGACGGGCGGCGGAATTGCAGACGGACTACGCCGAGGCCCAATACAACCTGGGAGTTCTGTGGCGCGATCGTGGACATTCTTTAGTTGCCGCCCGTCAATATGAGAGAGCCCTGATTCTGCGCCCGGATTATGTGGAAGCCCTACATGGCGCCGGCATTCTGTTGCAGCAAAAGGGACGCCAGGACGCGGCTCAGGTTAAATACCGGCGTGCATTGATGGCCAACTCCTCCGACGCCAATGTTCTCACCAACCTTGGCAATGTCTATCGGGATCAGGGAAGGCTGGAACAGGCACTCTATTGCTACCGCCGGCTACTTGTTCTCCATCCGGCGTCCGCCGATGGTATCAACAATGTCGGCAGTGTCCTGCAGGACTGGGGAAATGTTGAGGAGGCCGCCCGCATGTTCGAATGGGCGGAGGTGATTTCCATCAATTCGTTTGCGGCCAAGACCAACGCCATCTTTAATGCTTTGTATCGGCCGGGCGTCGGCTTGGCCGAGCTTCACACCAGGGCCGTCGCCTGGGGTGCCAGTATATCGGCGCCAAAAGAGCATCGCACAGCCGTGGAGCGAAATTCCAAACGCCCCCGTCTGGGTTTTGTCTCGGGCGATTTTCGCGCCCATGCCGTCGGCTTCCTTGTCCTGCCGGCATTGGAAGGACTGAGAGGCTCCGGATATGAAGTCTTCTGCTATTCCAATAACGGCCGACAGGACAAGGTGACGTCGAGATTCCGACAAGCCGCTGGGACCTGGCGCCTCATTGCCGGACAGGACGACGACGAGGTGATACGGCAGATCATTGACGATGGTATCGACATTCTCTTTGACCTTTCCGGCTACAGTGCCGGCAACCGTCTGCCAGTCTTCGCGCGAAAGCCGGCGCCCCTTCAGCTTTCGTGGATAGGCTTCCCAGGCACAACCGGCCTTGCCGAAATGGATTACCTCCTCGGCGACCGCCACCAACTTCCCGAAGGGTGCGACGCGTTCTACAGCGAAAAGATCATTCGGCTGCCCGATAGCCATCATTTATTCCGGGCGCCCGATTTTTCGCCACCGTCGACGCCGCTGCCGGCCCTTGCCAACGGTTTCGTAACTTTTGGTTCATTCAACGCCGTGAAGAAGATATCTCCGGCCTCCGTCGCGCTGTGGAGCCGCATCCTGCAGGCTCTGCCGACGGCCCTGTTGCTGCTGAAAACGCCGGCTCTCAGCCATCCCCAAGCCGCCGACCGCCTGGTGCAGGCTTTCGTTGGCCAGGGCATCGCCCGCCGGCGTCTGCGGCTAATGGGGGCGTCAACGCCGGCCAGGCACATGGCCGCCATGGGCGAAGCCGATATCGCCCTAGACAGTTTTCCCTATTCCGGCGGCCAAACTACCTTGGAATGCTTGTGGATGGGGCTACCGGTGGTCACCTTGCCGGGGGAAACCTTCGCCAGCAGACATTCTCTCAGTGCCCTGGCGACCCTGGAGCTGATGGAGTTGGTTGCCAGAGATGCCGAAGATTATCAGGCAATTGCGGTTCATTTAGCGGCAAATCTCGTACAATTGGCGTCGATGCGTGGCGGCATGCGGGATCGCATGCTGCGCTCGCCGCTCTGTGACGCCAAACGTTTCATTGATCATTTGGACAAAGCGTTGACAACGGTCTGGCAAAGACATCGCGCCGAGAAAAAGCCTTGCTCAATGGATTTTTCGCGAGGCGCCGACGTCTGATGTCACACGCCGACGTGAAGGATATTGTGGAAACGGGATTGAGCCACCATCTGGCCGGCCGTTACACCCTTGCCCTGTCAACCTATCGCAAAGTACTGGCGAACCAGCCGGGGCATGCGGAGACGCAACATCTGCTGGGCCTGGCTCTCTTTCAGGCGGGTCACGCGGCCCTGGCGATACCAAACATCCGCCGGGCCATTACGCTCGACGACGCAATCTCGCAATTCCACAATAACTTGGCGGCCGTCGAGGCGTCTCTTGGTCGGCAGTCGGTGGCGGTTGACGAATTCCTACAGGCGTTGCGTCTTGCGCCGCAGGATGCCGAATGCCGCAGCAATCTGGCCAATGCCTTGAAGGTCCTGGGGCGATTGGGAGAGGCGGAACGCCAATGTCGTCTCGCCCTGATCTTCCATCCGGCCTCGCCCGAAGCGAACTGCAATCTTGGCGCCGTCCTGCATCTGGCGGGCCGGGTGGTCGAGGCGGCGGCGGCGTTACGCCGCGCCTGCACACTGCTGGCTGATTTTCCGCAGGCCCAAAACAATTGGGCTAGCCTGCGTCTCGGCGAGGGTGAGATTGCCGGCACATTGGTCTTATGCCGCAGGATCCTGGCTCTGCGGCCAGATCATCGCGGTGCATTCAGCAATCTGGCTCTGGCATTGCAGCATATCCGCCGCCTGCGTCAGGCCTCAGATTGTTATGGGCGGGCGGTGCTGCTCTCAGCAGAGATCGAAACCTTCCGCAATTGGCTGACCTGCATTCTTTACCGCCATGATCTGGATAAAACCGAGATTGGGCGGATCCATCGGGAGTTTGGCCGGATCTGCTCTATACAGGCTGGGCGCCTGCCGCTTGGTGCCGCCATCCGTTCGCCAAGGCTGCGTATTGGTTATCTGTCCTCCGATTTTCGCGACCATCCCGTGGCGGCTAGCTTCTGGCCGGCACTGTGTCACCACGATAGGCACGACTTTGCCATTCATTGTTATGCCGACATTGCCAGTCCAGACCATGCCACCGATCTGTTCCGTGGAAAGGCGGATGTGTGGACCGACATCAATGGTTTGGACGATGGGGCGGTGGCGGAACGAATTCGTGGCGACGGCATTGACATCCTGGTGGTGCTGGCCGGTCGTTTCGACCGCAACCGGCTGCAAATGGCCGCCTGGCGTGCCGCCCCGGTGCAGATCAGCCTGCATGATGTTGCCACCAGCGGGATCGCCGAGATGGATTATATCATCGGCGATCGCTGGCTGCTTCCCCGGCATGGCAAGGAGTTTTTCACCGAGCGCCCATTGCGTCTTCCGCAATTCTATCTGGGCCATCTTCCCCAAGACCTTCCTGAGGTTGATTCGTTGAGACGGGACGGTCCTGCGGTTTTTGGATGTTTCAACAACCCGACAAAGATCTCCGCCCCCACCCTTGGCGTCTGGGGGAGCATCCTGAAGGCATTGCCGGACAGCCGGCTGGTCCTTCATTATCGCGACCGTTATACCTGCGGCTTGCTGCGGGAACCGATCCGCGAGGCCCTGTTGGCCGCCGGCGCACAAGCGGAGCAGTTGGATTTCGCGCAGGCCGACCAGGACCCCGGGACTTTCCTCCGCCGCTACAACGACATTGATGTCGCCCTCGATACCTGGCCGTTTTGTGGGTCGACCACAACTTTCCAAGCCCTGGTCATGGGCGTGCCAGTGGTGACATGGCCTCAGGGCAGCATGGCCGCCAATTGGAGCGAATCCATCCTGCGCGGGTTGGGTCTCGACCAATTGGTCGCAGCTTCTGCCGAGCAGTATCAGGGCATCGCGATCGATTGCGCGCAGCGGCGGAGGGAATGGCGGGAAGCCCGCCGGGCCTTGCGCCAGAAGCTGGCGAACTCGCATCTGTGCGATGCCCGCCGGTGGACAGGCCATCTCGAGCGGATTTATCGGGCGGTATGGCGCCGGGCTTGCCATGGATGAGCCGCAAGTCATGGCCGCCGCCCTTGACCATTACCGCGCAGGGCGGGTGGCTGAGGCCGCCGGGCTTTTCCGTCGTCTCCTCTGCCGGCGCCCGGCGGACGGCGACGCCCTGCATCTGCTAGGCATCAGTCTTTCCATCGCCGGATTGGTGCTTCGTGCCATAACGGCCGGCGGCCAGGCGGCCAGCTACCTCTCCAGTCTTGGCAATTTGAGCCGCAGGACGGGGCGCCTCGCCATTGCCGTAACTTGCCATCGCCGCGCCCTGATCGTTGCCCCGGATCTTGCCGAGGTTCATTCCAGCCTGGCCAATGCGCTTCGTGAAAGCAGTCTGTTGGGCATGGCCGGGCGCCACTGCCGGCATGCTTTGGCAATACGACCGGAATTTGCCGAATGTCATCACAATTTGGCGATTATCCGGCAGGACCAGGGTTGTCTGGATGAGGCCATTGCCGGTTTCCAAAGAGCCATTGAGCTCAAGCCGGATTATCTCGAACCATCCTACAACCTGCTGTTCGCCCAGCTTTATCGGCCGGGGGTCAGTCTTGCCGGTGTTTTTGCCCAAGCCGCCCGATGGCACGCCTCACATCCCGTTCCGCTGGCCGCAGGACAGGCTGGACCTGATCGTCAGGTCTGCCGGCTGGGCTTCGTTTCCGGCGATCTGCGCGGGCATGCCGTCGGCTATATGGTGATTCCCGCCATTGAAGCGCTGGCGCGGCGCGGCTATGAGGTGGTGATTTATTCCAATAACGCCATCGAGGATGCCTTGACGCTGCGTTGCCGAAGGGTGGCGTCGGACTGGCGGCAAATAGACGGGCTTGCCGACGAGGAGGCGGCGGCATTGATCCGTGCCGACCGTATCGACATTCTTTTCGATCTCTCCGGATTTACCGCCCATAACCGTATTTTGTTGTTCGCCTGCAAGCCGGCGCCGGTGCAGATTGCCTGGGCCGGCTATCCGGCAACGACCGGCCTTGCGGCGATGGATTACATCCTGGCCGATCGGCATCAGCTGCCGGCGGAAGCAGAATCCTGGTACAGCGAACATGCCCTCCGCCTGCCCGACAGCTATGTCGCCTTTGAGCCACCACAGGACGCTCCGTCGTTAACTGACCTGCCCGCCGAAGCCAAAGGCTGGATCACCTTCGGTTCCTTCAACGTATTGAAAAAATTATCTCCCGAGGCGATTGCATTGTGGAGCCGCCTGTTGCTTGACTTGCCGGAGGCCCGACTGCTTATAAAAACGCCGGCTCTCAGTTGCGCCGAGACGCGACGCCATTTGACGGAACGCTTCACCGTGCGGGGTATCGAGGGGCACCGTCTCACCCTGTTGGGCGGATCCACGTCGGCCGAGCATCAGGCGGCCATGGCCGGGGCCGATATAGCTCTCGACAGCTTCCCTTATGCCGGCGGGGTCACCACGTTGGAATGCCTGTGGATGGGGCTCCCGGTCATCACCCTGCCGGGAGAGACATTCGCCAGCCGTCATTCCCTGAGCTATCTGGCCTCTCTTGGCCTTGAGGAGTTGGTGGCCGGCGATGTCGATGACTATCGGCGGTTTGCCATCGATCTGGCCAATGATCGGCCACGGTTGGCGGCTATGCGGGCAACGCTGCGCGCCCGCATGCGGTCCTCGGCGTTATGTGATGTGGAAGCTTTTGCAGATCATCTGTCTGCGGCTCTACAAGCGGTCTGGCGACGCCACCGCGAGCGCTTGCCCCCGGCAGCTCTGAATGTGGCGCGGCAAGATGACCTGCGGCGGGCCGCGGCCCTTCATGCCGGTGGTCAAGTCGAACTGGCCGACCGTCTCTACCGCCGCATTCTCACGGTCATGCCGGATAGTGCCGACGCCCTGCATCTGACCGGGGTTGTGGCGCACCAACAGGGCCGTCATCATCAGGCGGTGCAGGAAATTATGCGGGCCGTCACGGTCAGCCGTGGGACTTCCGTGATGTGGGCCAATCTCGGCGAGGCCTTGCGGGAGCGGGGCGACAATGCGCTTTCCGAGATTGTCCAAAGGCGCAGTTTGGTGCTTGAGCCGGGCCACCGGCAGGGTCTTTACAATTTGGCTGTCGCGACGGCCCAGCAAGGTCGGTTCAGTTGCGCAAGAATACTTTATAGCCGTGTCCTGCAAATCGCCCCGGACTATGCCGAGGCCTGGTTCAACATGGCGGATCTTTGCCGGGGTGCTGGCGCGTTGGCGGCGGCAATTAACGCCTGCGAACGAGCGCTGGTCTTTCAGCCGGCTTATGCCCGGGCCTGGAACAATTTGGGCAATGCCAAGAAGGGCGGGTCGAAGTCCAACAGGATTGAATGCGCTTATCGGCGCGCCATAGCAGTGCATCCGGATTTCGCAGAGGCATGGGGAAATTACGGCAACCTGTTACAAGACAAGGAAGGTTTATCGACAGCCGCTGCGATTTACCGGCGGGTGCTGGTGTTGGCGCCGGACAATGCCGGCTGTTGGGGTAACCAGGGTATTTTACAACGGGAGTCCGGCCAACGATCTGCAGCGCGGATGTCTTTTCAGCGAGCATTATGTCGCGATCCTCATCTCGGTGCGGCAAACAACGACCTGGGTGTCGAACTGCATGTAGCAGGGCTGTGGGACGAAGCCAGGGACTGCTATATCCGCAGCTTGACGCTGGCGCCGGAGGTTCCCCAGGTCAACCGGAATTTCGCCGTTTCCCTGCTTGATGAGGGCCACCCAATCCAGTCCAGTCTGTGGCTTGACCGGGCAGGCCGGGCGGCTGGCGACCCGATTGACGACCGGCGCTCACATCTTGCTCACGCCATGTATCGCGACGATCTCGACGCTGTCGTTTTGCGCCAGCTTCATCAGGACTTTGGTGCATCCCTGAACGCCATGGCGGTCGGCGGGACGCGGCCGAAACCTTCGGGAAGAGGACGGCTGCGGATTGCCTATCTGTCTTCTGATTTTTGCGATCATCCGGTGGGCAACGCCTTTCTCCCGGTCCTCCGTCACCATAATCGGGACGACTTCGAGATCCTGCTCTATTCCGATACCCGTGAACAGGACGCGGTGTTGGACAGATACAGGGGCCTCGATTGTCGGTGGTGCGATGCCAACGGCATGACCGATGAGGCATTGGCAAGCCGTATTCGCGCCGACAAGGCCGACATTCTGGTCTGCCTGGCCGGTCGATTTGACCGCAACCGCCCGCAGATCGCTGCCCGCCAAGTGGCGCCGGTGCAGATCAGCCTGCATGACGTGGCGACCAGCGGAATTGCGGAAATGGATTACATCATCGGTGACCGCTGGCTGCTGTCGCCCCGCAGCGGCGAATTTTTCACCGAGCGATGCCTTCGTCTGCCGCAATTTTATCTCGGGGCTTTACCTGCCGTGTTGCCGCAGGTGGATCACCGGGAGCGGCAGGGATCTGCGGTATTTGGCTGCTTCGGCAATCCGACGAAAATCACGCCGACCGTCTTGGCCCTTTGGCAGAAAATCCTGTTGGCCATGCCTGACAGCCGCCTGGTTTTGCGTTACCGCGACCGCTATGGCTCGGACGCTCAATGCCGTCGCATCCTGGGCGGCCTGCCCGGCATTGATCCCGTCCGTATCGATTTCGCCAGCGCCAGGGATCTGCATGAGCAGTTTCTCAGTCACTACAATGAGATTGATATCGCCTTGGACAGCATTCCCTTCAGTGGCTCAACCACCAGTTTTCAGGCTCTGCTCATGGGGGTGCCGGTGGTTACCTGGCCCTCGGATCGTATGGTGTCGCAATGGACTGCGGCGATCCTTCGGGGGATGGACCTTAAAGAATTGATCGCCGGGTCTGCGAATGAATACGTAGCCATCGCCCTCAAGCTAGCGGCTCACCGCCATTTCTGGCGCCGCCGTCGCATGGAGCTGCGTCAAGCCGTATTGGCTTCCCGATTTTGCGATGCGGCAGGCTGGACAGCCCATCTGGAAAGGCTTTACAAGGCCACTTGGGCGCGCGTTAAGGCAAAACAAAATCATGGTCAGAAAGAAACCAGGCGGAAGCAGGCGCCGGCAAAGCCGCGATAGCAAGCCCGTCAAACCGGTGACCGCCCTATCTGATCTGTTCAGCTGCGGGTTTCGGCATCATCAGGAAGGCAGCCACGACCGTGCCATAACCATTTATCGGCGGGTCTTGGCGAACGATCCCGGGCATGCCGACAGTATTCATTTGCTGGGTGTTGCCCTTTATCAGTCGGGCCAGCACCATCAGGCCCTCCGACTGATTGCGAATTCCCTGTATGTGGACGAAGGGCAATTCTTTTTCTATGCCAATCTCGGCAATATTCTGCGTGACTTGGCGCGCCTGGACGACGCGCTGGCGGCGGGGCAGCGTGCTCTTGTTCTCTCACCTGACCAGGCGGAGCCTTACAACAATCTGACCAATATCCTGCGGGAAAAAAGTGACATCGGCAGGGCGGTCGTTTATGGCGAACGGGCGCTGACCTGCCGTCCGGACTATGCCGAAGCCTGCTACAACCTGGGTTTGGCTCTGCAGGATCAAGGGCGGATCGAGGAAGCTGCGGCGCTTTACCGTCGTTCCCTGGTGGTGCGCCCAGCCTATCCCCAGCCCCATGCCGAACTGGTATTCCTGCAACTCTATCATGGGGAACCGAAGGTTGAAGCCATTCTGCCGATGGCCCACAGATTCTTCACCGCGCAAATTCCCTGTTTCCCTGTCGACGCCGCCCGTTATCGGGCCCGGCCAGCTTCGGCACGCCCCCGCATTGGATTGGTTTCCGGAGATTTTCGTGTCCATGCGGTCGGATTTTTGGCGATCCCGGCGATCGAGGCGCTGGCCCGGTTGGGATATTCGATAACCTGCTACGCCACCAGTGCTATTGCCGATAACCTGACCGAACGATATCGCCGGGCGGCAAGCCGCTGGGTATCCATTGTCGCAATGTCGGACGCCGAGGCGGCGCAGCTTATCGAAGCGGATGCCATCGATATTCTGTTCGACCTTTCCGGTTTCACCGGCCATAACCGTTTGGCTCTGTTCGCCCGAAAACCGGCGCCGATCCAAATATCCTGGCTCGGCTGTCCATCGACGACGGCTCTGCCGGCCATCGACTATCTGTTGGCCGACATCTATCAGTTGCCGCCGTCCGCCGAGCCCTTTTTCACCGAGAAGATATGCCGTCTGCCGCATAGTTATGCCGTTTTTGAACCGCTGGAAGCCAGCGGACCGGTGAGTGAATTGCCGGCGGCGAAAAATGGCTTTGTCACCTTCGGGTCATTCAACGCATTAAAAAAAATCACGCCGCAGGTCGTCCGGTTGTGGTGCCGGTTGCTTCAACGTCTGCCGCAGGCGCGGCTCCTCATCAAAGCCCCGGCCCTGAGTTGTGCGATGACCAGATCGCGGTTTGAGACCCTGTTTGTCGAACAGGGGATCGATCCTGCCCGTCTCCTGCTGGTCGGGGCAAGCACTCCGCCCTTGCATTTGGCGACGATGGCTGAGGCCGACATCGGATTGGACAGTTTTCCCTATAGCGGCGGCCGCACCACCCTGGAAGTGTTGTGGATGGGTTTGCCGGTCGTCACTTTGCCAGGTGACACGATGGCCAGCCGTCATTCGCTAGGTTATCTGATGACATTGGGATTGACCGATCTGGTGGCTGCCGATACCGATAGCTACTTGGAGATTGCCTGCTCTCTGGCTACCGACCTCGCCCGCCTCGGCGAGTTGCGTCGGGGGCTGCGCCAGCGCATGCTGGCTTCTCCTTTATGTGACGTAGAGGGGTTCGCTCGCGACATGGGCGCCGCGCTGGATGGCATTTGGCAGTCCTGGCGCAACGGCCGGCAGCCAGGGCAGAAAACGGTCGAGGAACTGTTCGCCACCGCTGTTGCCTGTCACCACAACGGCCAAGCGGGGTCAGCCGGAGCATATTATCGGCGTATCCTGATCAGCGTCCCGGATCATCCTGAAAGCTTGCATCACATCGGCGTTCTTGCACAGCAAAGCGGTCTGGCGGAGGAGGCCTTGCGGTGGTTTGCCCGGGCACTGAGCTGCGACGCAGGCCTGGCGGAGGCCTGGTCCAATCGTGGCACCGTTTTGCAGGCCGGCGGTCGTTTGGTGGAAGCGGTGGAATGCTTCCGCCGTGCTTTGAGGCAACGCCCGACGGCGGCTTTCTGGTACAACCTCGGCAATGCCGACGTCTTGCTGGAACGTCGGGCCGAAGCAATCCACGCCTTTCGGGCTGCGGTGGTGCTCCAGCCTGACCATAGCGAGGCCCTGAATAATCTGGGAGGCTGCCTGAAAGCTGCTGGGGAAAAGGATCGCAAGGCTTTTATTTTCGCCCTCCGAGTGGCCCCCACTTACCTGAATCCGCTGAACAATTATGCGGTAAGCCGTCAGGAGGCGGGTCACCCGGAGGTTGCCGAGAACTGTTACCGGCGGGCTATCGTCATCGACCCGGCGCAGGGCGAAGCGGACAACAATCTGGGCACGATCCTGCATACTGAAAGCGGTCCCGCCGCTGCCTTGGGACTTTATCGGCGCAGCCTTTTGCTCCGGCCCGATTACGTTGAAGCGGCTAATAATCTGGCCAATGCTTGTCGGGATCTCGGCCGCCCGACAGCGGCTGCCGCGACATTCCGCCGGAGCATTGCGATCTTTCCCGGATTTGCCAAGGCCATCAACAATCTCGGCAATGTATACAAGGATCTCGGGCGGGGGCGCGAGGCGGTGACAACCTATCTGCGGGCGTCGCGGCTGCAACCGGACTATTCGGATGTTTACAACAATCTGGGCGTCCTCTTTTGTGAAACCGCCCATCTTGCCTCGGGGTCGCGGTGCTTTCGTCTGGCGGCCAGCCTGGCGCCGGCCTATTTCGATGCATGGCTAAATCATGCCGGCGCAACCTATGACGCAGGCCATTTCTCTTCCGCCGTTACGATGATCGACCGTTGTCTGTCACTCAGGCCGGGTGGCGCTGATTTGCTGTTCTTTCGCGCCCTCTACCGTTTGCCGACGGTGGCGGCCGATGCACGGGCTGCGGATGCCGCACTTTCGGCCTTCGACAGCGATCTGGCCATTTGGAGCAGCGCCATCGATGGCCCCCAGGCGATGGCTAAGGCGGCGGAGACCCTGGGCAACCGTTTGCCCTTTTATCTGGCTTACCGCAGGGGCAATCATCGGCAAAGACTGGCATCCTTCGGCATCCTGGCCGCACGGGTGATGGCCAGCGTCTGGCCGGCCAATGCCGGTTTGGCCGGAAATGCCCGAATCCATCTGGCGGTGGTCAGCCGTCATGTCCGCCGCCATTCCGTCTGGGACATCATTCTCAGGGGCCTGTTGCTGCACATCGATCGCCAACGTTTCCAGGTGACACTGGTCCATACCGGCTATGAAAAGGACGAGGAAACAGAACGGGCCAGGACCATGGTCGATGGCTTTTACGACGGGCTCAGCAATTTGCCGCAGGCTCTGGATCTGTTCAAAAACCTGGGACCGGACGTCATCCTTTATCCCGAATTGGGCATGGATCCCTTGACCTTTAAATTGGCGGCTCTGCGTCTGGCGCCGCTGCAGGCGGCCAGTTGGGGCCATCCCATCACCACCGGTTTACCGACGATTGATCTTTTTCTGTCGGGAGAGAAGTTGGAGCCTCCGGATGCTGCGTCCCATTACAGCGAAAAGCTTATCCTCTTACCGGGTACGGGGGCCTGTACGATGCCTGCGCTGCCGGGCTCCCCAGTCGAGTTGACCGCTCCCAACCCGAAGGTCCGGTTCATTCTTTGTCAGACACCGTTCAAGTTCGACCCGGAGGATGACGGGATATACTTGGACATCGCCAAAGCTGTTGAAAACTGTCAGTTCTGGTTTGTGCGTTTTCCCCGATATGAAAATTGGACGCAGCAGTTGCTGGAAAGGCTCGAGCGCTGTTTTTCCGAAGCCGGACTGGACTTCGCGAGATATTTTCACATCCTCGACTGGCTGCCGACCGAACAATTCCAGGCATTGCTCGGCGTAGTCGATGTCTATCTCGATTGCCCCGCCTTTTCCGGCTATACCACCGGCTTGCAGGCCGTGCGCGCCGGCCTGCCTATCGTCACCCTCGAGGGGGCGCATTTACGGGAAAGGCTTGCCGCCGGTTTGCTGCGACATCTCGATTTGGGCGACACCATTGCCGGCAATCGGCATGAATACGTTGCCATCGCCCGGCGATTGGCGCGGGAGTCGCAAGATCCCGCAAGGTGGGCCAACCGCCGCCGGCGCATCATGGAAGCGGCGAGGCGGGCCGATGACGACCGTTCCGTCGTTCGTGCCTTCGAAGCGGCCCTCATCGAAGGATTGGCTGAACGGCGCCGGCAGATGGGGCTGCCGCCGATTCCATGAAAGCCTCGAATCCCCGCACCGCCTGCTCGTCGCGATAGAGCCCCTCGGCATTCTGCCGCAGCTTTTCGCGCAAATGCTGTCTATAGGATCTGTCCCGCCCAAGGTTTGACGCCAGTCTGATACCAACGGCCTTAACTATTGACCGACGCCCACTCACGGGAGGCGATTGAGCGGATGCGTTGGGGTGTGGCGATCAGGTCGTTCCAAGCATCGCAGCAGGCATCAACGACGGCCTCGTA
>DUZF01000003.1 GCA_013349665.1 Rhodospirillaceae bacterium
AAAGGCAGCGCAACAGGGTCGATTTTCCCGACCCCGAGGCGCCGTGCAGGGCCACGCATTCGCCGGCGGCGGCGGCGAATGACGTCTGCTCGAGCACCGGCAGGCGCAAGCCGCCCTGGGTGTGCAGCACATAGGTCTTGGACAGGCCGTCGGCATGGATCATCGCTGTCACGTCTGCAGGATTGAGGAAACCAGAAGCTGGGTGTAGGGGTGATGGGGGTCGTCGAGGACCTGGTCGGTGAGACCGGCCTCCACCACCTCGCCGCGGCGCATCACCATCAGCCGGTGGGCCAGCAAGCGGACCACCGCCAGATCATGGGTCACCACCACCGCCGCCAGCCCGAGATCGGTGACCAGCCCGCGCAACAGGTCGAGCAGTCGCGCCTGCACCGACACGTCGAGGCCGCCGGTCGGCTCGTCCATGAACACCAGGCGCGGCCCGCTGACCAGAGTGCGGGCGATCTGCAGGCGCTGCAGCATCCCACCTGAATAGGTTGTCGGCTGGTCGTCGATCCGGCCGGCCTCGATCTCCACTTTTTCCAGCCAGGCCGCCGCCGCTCCGCGGATCTGCCGGTAATTGCGCCGGCCGACAGCCATCAGCCGCTCGCCGACATTGGCGCCGGCACTGACCCCCATGCGCAGTCCGTCGCGCGGGTTCTGATGCACGATGCCCCAGTCGGTGCGCATCAGCAGGCGCCGTCGCGGCTCGGGCATGGCGAACAGGTCGACCTGGCTGCCGTCGCGCAGCGTGAACTCGACCCGCCCGGCGCTGGGCGGCCGACGTCCCGACAGGCAATCGAGCAAGGTGGTCTTGCCCGAGCCGGATTCGCCGACGATCCCCATGACCTCGCCCGGCCACAGGTCGAAATCAATGTCCCGGCAACCGACGCGCTCGCCGTAATAGCGGCTGAGACCGGTGACCCTGAGCAGCGGCGTTTCGTTCATGGACCGATACGCCCGGTGCAATAGTCGCTGTCCGAGCAGACAAAGATGCGCCCGCCGCGATCATCGGTGATCACCTCGTCGAGATAGCTGTCGGCGGCGCCGCACAGGGCGCAGCAGTCGTCCCAGCGCTGCACCTCGAAGGGGTGATCCTCGAAATCCAGGCTGACCACCTTGGTGTAGGGCGGCACCGCGTAGATGCGCTTTTCACGCCCGGCGCCAAACAGCTGCAATGCCGGGTTCATATGCATTTTCGGATTGTCGAATTTGGGGATCGGCGACGGACGCATCAGATAGCGGTCGTTCACCAGCACCGGGTAATCATAGGAGGTGGCGATGCGTCCATGGCGGGCGATGTCCTCGTAAAGCTTGACATGCATGACGCCGTAATCGGCCAGCGCATGCATTTTGCGGGTTTCCGATTCCCGCGGCTCCAGCCAGCGCAGCGGCTCGGGGATCGGCACCTGATAGACGAGGATCTGGCCCTCCCGGAGCGGCGTTTCGGGAATGCGATGGCGGGTCTGGATGATGGTCGCCTCGGTGGTCCGACGGGTGGTGGCGACACCGGCGGTGCGGGCGAAGAAGCGGCGGATGCTGACGGCATTGGTGGTGTCGTCCGCCCCCTGGTCGATCACCTTCAGCACATCCGCCGACCCGATCACCGAGGCGGTAACCTGGATTCCGCCGGTGCCCCAACCATAGGGAAGCGGCATCTCGCGGCTTCCGAATGGCACCTGGTAACCGGGGATGGCCACCGCCTTGAGGATGGCGCGGCGGATCATCCGCTTGGTCTGCTCGTCGAGATAGGCGAAATTATACCCCGTGGCGGTGGTCATTCGCCGTCCTTTCGCCGCAAGCGGCGGATCAGTTCCAGTTCGCCCTGGAAATCAACGTAATGCGGCAGCTTGAGATGCTGGGTGAAGCCCGACGCCTCCACATTGTCGCAGTGACCGAGGACGAATTCGGGATCCTGCGCCGGCGCCGTCGCCTCCTCACCCAATTCACCGGCTCGCATGGCGCGGTCGACCAAGGCCATGGCCATGGCCTTGCGCTCCGAACGGCCGAAGGCCAGACCATAGCCGCGGGTGAATTGCGGCGGCTGTTCGGCACTGCCTCTGAACTGGTTGACCATCTGGCTTTCGGTGACGGCGATGTCGCCGAGCTCGACAGCGAAGCCCAGTTCCTCGGCGAAAAATTCCACCGTCACCTCGCCCATGCGGATCTCGCCGGCGAAAGGATGGGTGTGGCCATAGCCGCGCTGGCTGGAATAGGCCATCGCCAGCAGGAAGCCCTCGTCACCGCGCGCCAGGGATTGCAGACGCAGGTCACGTCCCGCCGGAAAGGCCATTGGCTCGCGGGTCAGGTCGCCGACCGGCGAGTCGCCGCCGGCCGCTTCGCTTTCGATCAGCCCCTCGCGGCCCAGCACGTCGATCACCCGCGGCAGGGTGTCATCGACGGGGTCTTCGGCCATCGGCGCCGCCACAGGCGGGGCCTCGGCGGCCAGGGAGAAATCCAGGAGGCGGTGGGTGTAGTCATAGGTCGGCCCGAGGATCTGTCCGCCCGGCACGTCCTTGAAGGTTGAGGAAATACGACGCCGAACCCGCATGGCGCCGGTATCGATGGGCAGGGAATAGCCGAAGCGCGGCAGGGTCGTACGGTAAGCGCGCAGCAGGAACACCGCTTCCACCTGGTCGCCCTGCGCCTGCTTGATGGCCAGCGCCGCCAGCTCGCGGTCGTAGACCGAGCCTTCCGTCATCACCCGATCGACCGCCAGAGCAAGCTGCCCGTCGATCTGAGCCAGGGACAGTTCGGGGACCTGGCGGTCACCGCGCCGGGTCTCGCCCAGCCAGGCATGGGCGTTGTCGATAGCCCGTTCGCCCCCTTTGACGGCGACATACATGGCTCAGCCCTCCACCCGGGAGGAACGCGGCAATGCGAGCAGACTGCCGCCGGCCACCAGCAGCAGGTCGACGCCGCGGGGAAACAGCGCGTGGTTGTCCCTCGCCATGGCCCAAAAGCCGGCGGGCAATCCCGCTGGTGCGATCCGCCTCGCCAGTGCATTGCCGGGCCCGGCCAGACTGACCTCCGGGCCGCCCTCCAGGGCCGGCAATTGCAGGATCAGGGTGGTCGAGCGGTCGGGATACTCGTCGTCGCCCAGGGCGAAGCAATGCAAAGGCGGCATGGTCGCCGGCTCGGCCACCACCGCGAAGACCGCCTGGGAAGGCTGGGCGACGATCGGGCAACCGCAATGAAAGCGCAAATAACCGAGGACAGCTTCCGAAAGCAGTATCGGATCCAGCCACAGCGGCGTGTCGACATCGGCCAGGGCCAACACCAAGGCCGCCGCCGCCGGCAGCAGCGGTGCCGGAGCGGGGGGCAAGGCGGTCAAGGCGACAACGGAACCGGGCCGCGCCAGGGCGTCCAGCGCGCCGCGAAAGACCGCCTGGCCGTCCGCCACCGGTTGATCGAAGCCCGGAGACAAGGTCATTGGTCCTCGCCCCTCTTGACGGTGAAAAAGTCCACTTTGGTCGCCGCCGCCTTGCGCCCTTCGGTCATCCGGCGCCGCTCCTGTGCCGCCGCCAGCGGGTGGATCACCTCCACCCGCAGGGCGCGGCCGCGGCCGTCATCCTGCAACAGTGCATCGAGAGCGGCAGCCAGTTCGGCATGACGCGCATTGCGGCCGGCGACATAGGCGTGCCCGATCATCCCATCGTCCAGGCGGACCGAACAGCGGGTCACCGTCATCTCGCCGAAATTGAACGGGCGGCCGTCGCCACCGGCGCGGGCGCGAACCATCACCAGGCCGGTTTCCGGGCGTCGCAGAAATATATAGGCCGGTACCTGGCGCAGGCGTGACCAGGCGTCCTCGATCTCGGAGGCCTCCGCCTTGGCGAGAACGGACATCCATCGCCGCCGCTGCTCATTCGCCGCTTCACGCATCGACATCTGCCCAATTTGTCTAGACATCTAGATCATCCGGGGACATCATGCGCGCACTGTCCTGGGGGATGGGATGAAACTTTGATGACGAACGACATCGACCGCCATGGCGGCAAGGCGGTGTGGCGGCAGATCGCCGACCATCTCGAAGCCGACATCATGGCCGGCCGGCTGAAGCCCGGCGAACGCCTGGCGACCGAACATGACCTGGCCCGGCAGTTTGCCGTCAACCGCCACACCGCGCGGCGCGCCCTGGCGGCGCTGGCGGACATGGGCATGGTTCGAACCGAACAGGGACGCGGCAGCTTCGTCCAGGAACATGTCATCGATTACCGGGTTCGACGACGCACCCGGTTCAGCGAGAACATCAGCGCCGCGCGCCGCGAGCCGGGCGGCCGGCTGCTGGACGAACGAGACTTGCCGGCCGACGAGGATCTGGCCGCCAAACTGGATATTCCCCGCGGCAGCCCGGTGCTGATGCTGCGGATCCTGGGCGAGGCCGACGGCAGGCCGATCAGCCTGGCCAGCCATTACTTCCCCAAGGACCGCTTTCCCGGCCTGGCCGACGCCTTCCGGGACACCGGCTCGATCACCAAGGCCCTGGCGCGCTGCGGCGTCGCCGATTATCTGCGCCGGCACACCCGGGTCACCGCGCGGATGCCGCGCGCCGAGGACCTGCGGGCGCTTCAGCAGCCGGCCAACCGGCCGATCCTGCAGGCGGAAAGCCTCAACGTCGATACCGACGGCCGCCCGGTGTTCTTCACCGTGGCCCGCTTCGCCAGCGACCGGGTGCAACTGGTCTTCGAACCTTAGCGTTTGTTGGGAAATAATCGCTTCATTTCCCAACAAACGCCAAGCCCGAGCGGCGCTTGAGCCTCGGCGGACGCGGAGGCGTCCGCCGCCACTGAAGATCTAAGGGCCCGTTGGGAAATGACGCAGTTATTTTCCAACGGGCCCTTAGATCTAATCGTCAAGGAATCTTCACCGAAATTCGCGTCGATCCCGTGGTAACAGCCGAAAATAACTTCGGAGACGCGCTTTTGACCATCAGCATCGTGAACGGCCGCTTTTTGTCCCCCGAAGGCATCCTGGTCGCCGACGACGTGACCATCGAGAACGGGCTGATCGGCGCCGTCGGTGCCGCCGGGTCCGGCCTGCGCATCGACGCCGCCGGACTGCTGATACTGCCGGGCATTATCGATCTGCACGGTGACGCCTTCGAACGCCAGCTCATGCCCCGCCCCGGCGTCCATTTCGCTACCGAACTGGCCTTGCTGGACACCGACCGCCAGATGCTGGCCAATGGCATCACCACCGCCTTCCATGGCCTGACCTGGTCCTGGGAACCGGGTCTGCGGGGAACCGAGGCGGCTCTGGAATTCGTCGGCGCGCTGGCCGGCCTTAAAGGCCGCCTCGGATGCGACACGCGCCTGCATCTGCGCTTCGAGACCTTCAATCTCGACGCCGTCGACACCATCGCCGGCTGGCTTGCCGAGGGAACCGTCGATCTGTTGGCCTTCAACAATCACTATCCGGAGATCGCCGCCAAGACGCCCTCGGAAAAGGTAAAATTCGCCGAGCGCGCCCGCCTTTCGGCCGAGGCCTTCGATACCCTGCTGACGGCGGTAGGCGATCGCGCCGATGCCGTGCCGTCGGCGGTGACCCGGTTGGCCGGGCTTGCCCTCGCGCATGGCGTGGTGATGGCCTCGCACGACGACGCGGCGCCGGAAACCCGGCGCTGGTATCACCGGCTCGGGGCACATCTGTGCGAATTTCCCGAGACGCGGGAAACCGCCGAGACGGCCCGCGCCCTCGGCGACGCCATCATCATGGGCGCCCCCAATGTGGTGCGCGGCGGCAGCCATCTCGGCGGCATGAGCGCCGCCGAACTGGCCGGCCAGGGATTATGCGAGGTACTGAGTTCCGACTATTACTATCCCTCCCTGCTGCAGGCTCCCTTCCGCCTGCACCGCGACCAGATTCTGCCTTTCCCCCAGGCCTGGTCCCTGGTTTCCGCCGGTCCGGCCCGCCTGGCCGGCTTCACCGATCGCGGCGACATCGCCCCGGGCAAGCGCGCCGACATGATCCTGGTGGACACCAGAGACCCCGGCCTGCCGCAGGTGGTCGCCACCTTCATCGGCGGTGAACCGGCACATTGCGCCGGCAACATCCTCATGCGCAGCGCCTGACATGAGCGACGCGGCGCGATACGCCATCTACTTCGTCCCTGAAGACGACTCGGCGCTGGCGCGGTTCGGCTGGGCCTGGCTCGGCCGCCGGGCCACTGAAATCGAGCCGATCGATCCGACCGTACCGCCGGGCTTCGATCGCGCCCGCTTTCTCGACATCATTTCCGAGCCCAGGCGATATGGATTCCACGCCACCCTGAAGGCACCGTTTCGCCTGACCGAAGGCCGTTCGATCGCCGACCTTGTCGCCGCCCTCCGAACCTTCGCCGCCAATCAGTCGCCGTTTATCCTGCCACCCCTGGAACTGGCCAGCCTGAACCGCTTCCTGGCCCTGCGCCTGACCTCCCCCTGCCTGCCTTTGGCGGCTCTGGCGGCGCAAGCCGTACGGCATTTCGATGCCTTCCGCGCCCCGGCCGACGAGACGGAAACCGCGCGCCGCCTGGCGGCCGGCCTGACGGCCCGGCAAGAGCTCCTGCTGGAGGCCTGGGGGTATCCTTACGTGTTGGAAGAATGGCGCTTCCACATGACGCTGACCGGACCGCTGGAGGAGGATAGCCGCCGACGGGTGGCCACCGTCCTTCGGCCCTTGCTGGAAGGCCTGGCGGCGGCCGAACCCTGCGCATCGATCAGCCTGTTCGAACAACCCGAAGGTTCCCGGCTGTTTCGCCAGATGGTCCGCTTCGCGCTGGGCGGTGCTCCGCCGTGACCACGGTCAGGCTGGTGACCCTGAACACCTGGAAGGGCGACGGTGACTACCTGTTACGACTGGCGGCCATGGCCGAGGGTCTGGCCGCCATCGATCCTCAGGTCATTTGCCTGCAGGAGGTGTTCACCGCCGCCGACCTGGGCCTCGACACCGCCGCCCGTCTGGCCTCGCTTCTCGGCATGAGCTGTCACCATCTGCCGGCGCGGCGCAAGTCCCGGCAATTCGGCAACAGGATGATCGACAGCACCTCGGGCCTGGCCATTCTCAGTCGCCTGCCGGTACAGTGGACGCGGCCTCTGGACCTGCCCTCCGATCCCCTCGACGGTGAACGGATCGCCCAAATGGCGGCGCTCGACGTCGGGACCGGGCGCCTGCTGCTGATCAACCTGCATTTGACCCATCTCCGGCAGGCGGATGCGCTCAGGCGGCGGCAGTTGGAGACCATCTTCGCCGCCATTGATCCGAGTGACGGGTGGTTGGCTGTAATCATGGCCGGCGACTTCAATGCCGAGCGGCGGGAGCCGATGTTCCGCCGCCTGCCTCAGGCGGCCGGTTGGGTGGTCGAAGACGCGCGCACTGCCGCCCGCGAGCCGCCGCGTCCGACCTTGCGCGGGATCCTGCGCGGCGGCTGTGTTGACCATCTTCTGCTTTATCGAGAGCGCCTTTCGGCAACCAGGGTCCGGTCGGCACGCCGGGTGCTGGATAAACCGCTTACGGTCATGCCCAGCGATCACTATGGCTTGATGGCCACTCTCGACCTTGGTCGAAACATTGCAGGCGACGATAACTAGTCTCTTTCTCACCCAAATGAAATTTCACAGGATCACGCCGCTGCGAAAGTCATAAAATATTCATAATAATATTTTTTATATTAACGAATTTCCCAATTAAAATGTGACGATAGCTCTTTTTTTGGCGCTCAATTTATTTGGCTACACAGCCTAGTGATGTGGCATCAAGCTGAATATTAAGTGACAATAGGAACGACCAGAAGATGAAGCCGTCAAAAGTGGCGAGCCGGCTGGAATCTATTCTCGACGGCATAAATGTAACGTTTCAGGCGATAGCCAACATCCATACCGGTCGTTGCTTCGGCTGCGAGGTTCTGCTGCGTGGCCACGAGGCGCTGGGCTATCCGACCGTCGCCGATATGTTTGACTTCTGCCATACCGTCGGGGCCCTGGCCGAAGTGGAGGTGGCGGTTCTCGGCAAAGCGGTGAACAAACTTGCCCGCCTGGAATGGAACGCCGAACTGCGGCTGTTCGTTCCCCTCGACTCCCGGCTGTTGCCGGAGGCGCGGGCCTTTCAAAAGGCCATACGTCAGGAAATCGGTGACCACTACACCCGATTGGTTATGGAAGTCGACGGCGGCACCGTTGTCGACGTGACCTCGGAATGGGTTAAGGCGCTCAAGAAGCACGGGGCCCTGATCGCTGCCGACCGCTTCGGTTCCGGCAAATTCAGTCAGCAGCTGCTTCACGAGGTGGACCCCGACTTTGTCAAGCTCTCCCCTTTTTTCGTCACCGACATCGACAGCGACCGGCGCAAACGGGTCGCGCTTTCCCAGATGGTCGCCACGGCTCATACCCTGGGCATGCAGGTGATCGCGACGGGGGTACAGACCGAGCGGGAGAACCTGGCACTGCGCGAGTTGGGGTGCGACATGGTCCAGGGCGTATTTGTGCAAAAGCCGGTCAACGATCCCCTGGCGCTGGAGGCCACCTATGCCCATTTGGCGGCGATCGGGGGTGAATACCGGCGGCGACGCACCGACCAGGAATGGATAGCAGAACAGTTGGATGGGATAGCGCCTGTGCTGATTACCGAGAGCATGAGCCAGGTGTTTGAAAGATTGGCCAACGAGCCGGGACGCACACTGATTCCGGTAGTCGATAAACAGGGACAACCACTTGGCGTGGTGGTCGAGCGCAAACTCAAGAATTTTGCCTATTCGGTTTTTGGCAAAGATTTGATTGCCAATAAGGGGATCGGACGAACGCTGCAGAACTTTCTGTCGCATTGTCCCATCGCCGAGATATCCAGCAGCCTGCAACAGATTTTGGCATCGTTTTCGACGGCGGAGAGCGCCGACGGCGTCATCATTACCGAAAACGGACATTACCTGGGATTTCTTAGCGCCCCCTCCATCATTCGTGCCATCCATGAACGAACCCTGTCCCGCGCCCGCGACGAGAACCCGCTGACCAAATTGCCGGGCAACGACCTGATCGCCGGTTTTGTCACCGAATGTTTTTCGTCCGGGCAGGCGACAGTGCTGGCCTATATCGATTTCGACAATTTTAAGCCATTCAACGATACCTACGGCTTTCGTCAGGGTGACCGGGCCATTTTGCTGTTCGCCGATCTGATGCGCAGAGAGACGATCAACCGCGACTGGTTTATCGGCCATATCGGCGGTGACGACTTTTTCATCGGCATGCGGGGCGGCGACCAATGGTCCGCCATGGAGGCGATCGGGAAACTGGTCGAGGATTTTTCTTCCGACGCGGAAAGCTTTTATGATCAGGCTGCCCGGGAAAACCGGTGCATTTCAGCAAAGGACCGCGACGGAACCATCAAATGCTTTCCGTTGCTCTCGGCCAGCGCTGTCCTGGTGGGTATTCCAGCCGGCTCCACCGACCGCACTGTCGACGAAGTCAGCGCACTCATCGCGGCAAAGAAGAAGGACTCCAAGACCTCGCCAAACAAGATGGTCTTTGCCGTGCTGGAAGAGTAACGCCGGACATCACTTTTCCGCTTGGTCGTCGCCGCTGTCCAGACCCAGCAGGCCACTGTCGTAATCATAGGTGAACAACTCGGCGAAGCGGCCCCAGTTGATGGCAGTCTCCAAAATCGACACTGCGTCGGTCCGGGAAACGTGGTCCTGCAGCTCCGAAATGAAGCGGTCCTCCGGCGCCTCTGAATCCTGGCGTTCCTTGAGAATCTGGTGCATGTGGCGGATCAGCGGAACATGCTTCATCAGATGGTCCTGGAAGATACGCTTGCGATCCTGGATGTCCGCCTCGTGAAGGCCGAAGGCCTCCCTGGTCAGCGAAACGGTCATGCCGGACAGGGTGATGAACCTGAGCAGTTCCAGGCCCTGCACCAGAGCCATCAGGCGGTCCATCTCCAGCGATTCGCTTTCGGCCAGATCGGCCAGATCGGCGGTACCGTCGTAAGGCGGGTAATTGATGGCGTCGATCAGGCCCAGCATGGGTTGCACGCCGACCGCGGGCAGCCGGAAGGAGATGCCGACCTGCGGTCCCTGCGTCGCCGCCACCGGCGCCCGTGCCATGCCGACCGCCAATTGGTGATAGATGTCGTCGACGATCTTCTTGAATTCCTCGCTTTCACGGTCGCGCGGATGGGGAATGTCGATGCGGAAATCGGCACTGATCCTGCCGGGATGCGGCGACATGACGATAATGCGGTCCGAGACTTCCACCGCTTCCTGGATATTGTGGGAAATGAAAACGATTCCGCGGGTGGAGATCTTCCGCTCCGTCCACAAATCCATCAGGTCGCCGCGCAGAATCTCGGCGGTGAGCACATCCAGCGCCGAAAACGGCTCATCCAGCAGCAACAGGTCCGGTTCCACCACCAGGGCGCGGGCGAAACCGACCCGCTGGCGCATGCCGCCGGACAGTTCCTTGGGATAGGCGTTCTCGTAGCCGTCGAGACCGATCAGGTCGATGGCCTTGACCGCCCGTTTGCGTCGCTCCGAGGCGCCCACCCCCTGCGCTTCCAGGCCAAAGCTGACATTCTCCAGGACGGTCATCCAGGGAAACAGCGCGAAGCTCTGGAACACCATGGCTATGCCCGGCATCGGTTCGGTGACAGGCCGTCCACGATAAAGCACCTCGCCATGCGAGGCGGGAACGAGGCCGGCGATGATCCGCAGCAGCGTCGATTTTCCGCATCCCGACTGGCCAAGGATGGCAACGATCTCGCCATCGGCAATGGTCAGGTCGATGCCGTCCAGCACCACGGGCGAATTGGCTCCGCCGGCACCGTAAGTTTTGACCACCCGCTTGAGTGCCATGGGCGGCGGCGCATTGGCCGGGGACTTGACGATATCGAGCATCATGGTTCTCCTGGCAGCGGGGCTCAGTTGAGGCGGACGCGTTCTTCCGCCCAGGCATAAAGCCTGCGCCACAGCAAACGGTTGATCAGCGTGACGAACACGCAGAGCACGGCACTGCCAAGGACCACCCGGGACATGTCTCCGGCGGCCGAGGCCTTGGCGATGTAGGCGCCGATGCCGGTGGCGCTGAGGGTGGTGTCGCCCCATTTGACGATCTCGGCGACGATGCTGGCGTTCCACGAGCCACCCGAGGCGGTGACCACGCCGGTGACATAAGCCGGCAGCACATAGGGCAGGGCCACCTTGCGCCACCACATGAAGCCCTTGGCGCCGAAGTTCTGGGCGGCGAACTGCAACTCGGCGGGCATGGTCGACATGCCGCCGATGACGTTGAACAGGATGTACCACTGCGTCCCGAGGATCATCAGCGGCGACAGCCAGTATTCCGGATCGACACCGAAGCGGGTGATCAGGATCACTGCGATGGGAAACAGCAGATTGGCCGGAAAGGCGGCCATGATCTGCACCACCGGCTGCAGGGTCTGCGCCAGTCTGGGCCGCAATCCGACCATCACCCCGATCGGCACCCAGACCAGCGAGGCGATGACAATCCAGAACAATACCCGCGCGGCGGTCAGGAAGCCAAAAAAGAACACCGTGCGGATTTCGGCAAGGTCCACCTCTTCGGTGACCAGCGCCTTGACTTCCCACAGGCTGTAAGCGGCCAGGGAGATCAAGGCGAGGTTCCAGGCGGTGTTGACGGCGCGGACGAGGGCCGGGCTCATCGGTTGGCGCACCGTCCGGCGGATGGTGACCTCGCGCGCCGGGGAAAAGAGGTGTTTGCCGGCGAATTCCGACACCAGGCTCACGGAGTCGGCGATCCAGTTGACCAGCATGGCCCCGCGCACCATGTCGAGGAACCAGCTTTCGCGCGGCTTCTCTCCCGGATCGTCCGAGGGGCGAAACTTGTCCGACCACACCAAAAGCGGCCGCATTACCAGCTGGTCCACCGCGACGATGACGAACAGCATGGCGGCAAGCGCGTAGCCCACGGCGGCGATATCCTTGGCGTCGATGGCGGCGGCGATATAGGAGCCGATGCCGGGAAGGGTCACCTGGCTGTCCGCGACGGTGATGGCCTCGGACGCCACCACGAAGAACCAGCCGCCCGATGCCGACATCATCAGGTTCCACACCATCTGCGGCATGGCGTAGGGCACTTCGAGACACCAGAACTTGCGCCAGGCCGAGGCCCGGAACATGCGGGAAGCCTCCTCGAGGTCCAGCGGCACCGTCTTGAACGACTGGTACAGGCTGAAGGTGATGTTCCAGGCCTGCGAGGTGAAGATGGCGAAGATCGAGGCGCATTCCACTCCCATCAGGCTGCCGGGAAACAGGGCGATGAAGCCGGTGACGGTGATGGTGAGGAAGCTGAGGATGGGGACCGACTGCAGGATATCGAGAACGGGGATCAGCAGTTTTTCCATTAGCCGGCTCTTGGCCGCCAACGCCGCATAGGCCAGGCTGAAGACGATGGAACAAACCATGGCGATGGCCATGCGCAAGGTGGTCTGCAGGGCGTATTCGGGCAGGTTGACGGGGTCGAGGGAAATGTCCAGCTGGGTCTTGCCCACCTCGAACGGTAAGACCATGCCGTGATGGGCATGGGCGACCATGGTCACCGCCGAGATCACCAGGACGAACGCCAGAACATCCCAGTGATTGGGCATCGCCGGTCGGCGGATGGCGGGCAAGGCGAAACTGTCAGTCACATTCATGGCCTGTCGCACCCAGCTCGCATTGTCCCGGTGAAACGATCTGTTTCAGCTGAACTCGCCGCGAATATATTCCTTGGTCAGCTTTTCCTTCGGCGAATGGAAGATCTGCCGGGTCGGTCCCATTTCCACCAGATAGCCTGTCCGGTTGCCTTGCGAAATGTCGACCGAGAAGAAGGCGGTGATATCCGCCACGCGGGTGGCCTGCTGCATGTTATGGGTCACCATGGCGATGGTGTAGTTTTCCTTCAACTCCAGCATCAGTTCCTCGATGCGCCGGGTGGCGACGGGATCGAGGGCGGAACAGGGTTCATCCATCAACAGCACGGCGGGTTCGGTGGCGATGGCCCTGGCGATGCACAACCGTTGCTGCTGGCCGCCGGACAGCGACAGGCCGCTGGCCTTCAGCTTGTCCTTGACCTCGTCCCACAACGCGGCCCGGCGCAGGGCTTTTTCCACCTTGTCCGGCAGGTTGCCCTTGTAGCGGTTAAGGCGCAGGCCGAAGGCGACATTGTCGAAAATGCTCATGGAAAACGGGTTGGGTTGCTGAAACACCATGCCGATATGGCGGCGTACCAGCACCGGATTGATTTTCTTATGGTAGATGTCCTGTTCCCGGAACCGCACGCTGCCATGCAGCTGGAAACCCCGCACCATGTCGTTCATGCGGTTCAGGCTGCGCAACACGGTGCTCTTGCCGCAGCCGGACGGACCGATGAAGCCGGTTATCTGCCCTTTATGGATCTTTACATGACTGTCGCGCACGGCAAGGAAAGATCCGTAGAAGATCTTGTCGACCTTGCAATCAATGGCGACCGCCTTGTCTTCCTCGGTTACGTGTTCCGAACCAAGGATGATCTCGGGATTCAGAGAGGACATGACGGGCTCCTTTTTCACACTTTGGGTCGCCCGACCAGGCGGCTCAGGACATTGAACAGCAGGACGATCAGCACCAGCACCAGGGAGGCCGTCCAGGCCAGTTCGATCTGGTTGTCGAAGGGCATGCTGGAGAAATTATAGATGAGGATCGACAGCGACGCGGTCGGTTGGCCAAGGCTGTTGAACCAATAATTGCTGAACAGGGCGGTAAACAGCAGCGGCGCCGATTCGCCGGACACGCGGGCCACCGCCAGCATCACACCGGTCAGGATTCCGGGCGCCGCCGTCGGCAGGACCACCTTGATGATCATCTGGCTATGGGTGCACCCCATGCCCAGCGCCGCATCCTTGATCTTGCGCGGCACCATGGCCATGGCCTCGGCCGAGGTCAGCACCATGGTCGGCAGCATCAGCACCGCCAGGGCCAGTCCACCGGCCAAAGCGGAATAACTGTTCATGGCGACGACGACCGCCGCGTAGACGAACACGCCGGCGAGGATCGACGGAAAACCGGTCAGCACCTTGGCGACGAAGCGGGTCACCTGGGTGGTCCTGCCGTCGGGGGCGATTTCCACCAGATAAACCGCCGCCAGGATGCCCAGGGGAATGCTGATCGCCGAGGCCAGGCAGACCATCACCAGCGTGCCGACGATGGCATTGCCGAAACCGCCGCCCATCTCGAAGCCGGCCGGCGGCAGTTCGGTAAACAGCTCAAGGCCGAGCCGGGCGCCGCCGGTACTGACCAGCATGTAGAGAACCGACAGCAACGGCACCGCCGCCGCCAGGGCGATAACCCAGGCGGCGCAGGTAAGGATGATGTTCTTCGCCTCGCGCGGATCGGCAAAAGAAAAATTGAGGTTCGCCGGCACGGTTGGCGGCTCGCAGGCTGGTGCCAGAGTGCTCACGATACCCCCGAAATCCGTCGTTGGGTCAGTGCCAGCAGCGCATTGCCGAGGACGTTGACCATCAAGGTTATGAACAGCAGCACCAGGGCGGCATACATCAGGGCGCCGACCTCGACCGGTCCGGCCTCCGGAAAATGCGACGCCAGCAGCGAGGCCAGGGTATCGCCCGGAGAAAACAGGCTGAGGCTGATCTGGTTGGAGTTACCGATCAGCATGGCCAGCGCCATGGTTTCCCCCAGGGCCCTGCCAAATCCCAGAACCAGGGCGGAAAAGATGCCGCCGGCGGCGGTGGGCAGCAGGACCTTGAGGATCGCCTCCCAACGGGTGGCGCCCAGGCCGTAGGCGGCTTCCTTGGTGCGATAGGGGATCGCCTGCAGGGCGTCCTGGGAAATGGCGGTGATGGTCGGCAGGACCATGATGGCCAGCACGATGGTCGCCGGCAACATTCCCGGACCGTTGAAGCTGGTGCCGAAGATCGGCATCCAGCCGGCATGCAGATGCAGCCATTCGGCCAGGGGCCTGATCTCCGGGATGACGACGAAAATTCCCCACAGACCGAACACCACGCTGGGGATGGCGGCCAGCATCTCAATGACGGTGCGGAACACCATCGCCAGACGCGGCGGGAGGAAATCCTGGGTCAGGAAGATGGCCACGGTAAGTCCGAAAAACCCGGCAATGATCAGCGCCAGCAGAGAACTGTACAGGGTTCCCCAGATCTCCGGCAGCAGGCCGAACCTGCCGGCCTGGGCGTCCCAGATCGAGTCGGTGAGAAACCCCAACCGGTAGCTGCCGATGGCAGGTGCCGCCTTGGCGCCGATCTTCCACAGGATATAAGCCAGCAAAACCAGGATGGCCCAGGCCGCGACATGGGTCAGGGCCTGGAAACACCGGTCCCATAAATGCTCCAGCGCCGACGGCGGTCGCGAAACCGTTTGGCTGTCGGCCGGGTTGGGACGGCTCTCTGTGGCCATTTCTGTCACCGGGCTAATGGTTACTGGATCTGGGCGGCGGCGGCGCGGACCTTGGCGGCGATATTGGCCGGAAGGGGAATATAGCCCATGGCGTCGGCGCCCTTCTGGCCCTCGGTGAGGCCGTATTCCACCAGTTTGCGCAGGACCGCCGCCTTTTCCGGAGCTTGCTTCTTGTAGAACAGCATCCAGGTGAAAGAGGCGATGGGATAGGAGTCGGCGCCTTCCGGATCGGGGATCCACACCCTGAGGTCGTCGCTTTTCGGATCGGCGCTGGCCAGGGCCGCGATGCCGGAAGCCTCACTGGGAGTGACGAATTTACCGGATTTGTTCTCCAGGCTGGCGGTATCCGCCTTGGTCAGTTTCGCATAGCCGTATTCGATATAGCCGATGGCGCCGGGGGTCTGCTTGATGGTGGCGGTGACGCCGTCATTTTTCGGCGCGGCGACGAATTGCGGCGTCTTCGGCCATTGAACGGTGGTTCCCATGCCGACGGTCTTCCTGATGGCCTCGCTGAGGGTCACCAGATGCTGGGTGAAAACGAAGGTGGTGCCGCTGGCGTCGGAACGGGTGACCACGGTGATCGGCAGGTCGGGCAAAGCGGCGCCGGGGTTGGCGGCGGTGATGGCCGGGTCGTTCCACTTGGTAATGGTGCCGGCGAAGATCCCGGTATAGGCGGCCCGGGTCAGCTTCAGGTCCTTCGGCTTGCCGGGCAGGTTGTAGGCCAGCACGATCTCGCCGGCGGTCATCGGCAGCAGCAGCGTCCCTTCCGCCACCTTGGCCATCTCCTCGTCCTTCATCGCCGCGTCGCTGGCGGCGAAATCGACGGTGTGGTTGACGAAGTCCTGGATGCCGGCGCCGCTTCCCTTGGCCTGGTAATCAACCGTCACGCCCGGGTTCTGCTTGGAGAAATCCTTCAGCCAGGCGGAATACAGCGGGAAGGGAAAACTGGCCCCCGAGCCAACCAGATGCATGTCTTCGGCGGCGGCGGTACCGGCGAGGGATGTGGCGGCACAGAGGCAAAGGGTAAATGCGGATTTCCGGAGGCTGATCAAGACGGCACCTTTGATTTTGACGACAACGAAGCCGCCGCAAGCGGGGCAGCAACGCCATGCTGCCCCAACTCCCCATCGCCAAATATTATGTATTTGTTACTCTTTTGAGAGACTTCGCGGTGAGAGTACAATTTATATTTTTCGATATTTCGATTAAGAAAAAATCATTGTAATTTTCTATCAATAAAATATCTTCATATACAAATCCATGATAGAATCATCATTACTTGATTTTTTTAAATAAAAAAGTGGGTATTCATTAAAATATTATGAATTTATAGGGTTAATGAAAGTTTAACGCAACCTGGCAGCCTGCTTTGGCATTATCCGGCTGACATTCATCGCACATGTCGGTGGATCTGCCATTTCAGGAGGTACCATGACAACGGTGGACAGCGCCGGTTTGGCCGTCGATTCCGCTTTCTGGACGGGCAAGGCTGGTATTTCACGGCCTTCGACCATGGCTTCGCGACGCCTCTCGGGCGGCTGGCGGCAGTTGCGCGCCTGGTGGCAGGACGGCGACATACCCTGGTTCCGCGACCTCAGCGTGCAGCGGCGGTTCAATCTGCTGATCGGCCTGGCGCTGATCGCCGGCATCCTCGTCGGCGGCGTCTACGCAGTGGCGGAACGGCGCATTTCCGCGTCCATCGTTGAACAGGGCGAATTTCAGCGCATCGGCGAAATCACCGCCGAGATCCGCGTCGGCGCCCTGGCCCTGCAGGCGGACGCCAGCGGCCTGATCGACGAGCGCAAAGGCGTCTTCATCGATGGATTCGCCGGCCATCTGGCGACCACCAAAGCGGCTTTGGCGGAGATCAGGAAAATGTCGGCAGCGGCTTCGCATGCGGCAGACATCGACGACATGGACCGTGACCTGGACGCCGTTGCCGCCAAATTTGCCGCTCTTACCGATCGGACCCTGACGCTGGGCTTGTCCGAGACGGAAGGTTTGCGCGGGCAACTTGGTGCTTCGGTGGGAGCGATCGAGTCTGAATTGGCCATGTGGCCCAACACCGACGACCTCAAAACCAGGCTTCTCCGCATGCGCCAGGCGGAAAAGGATTTCATGCTCTACCAGGACAACTCCTTTCTCGGGCGTCACCGGAAATACGCCGCCGAATTCGACCTCGGCATCGACGTGGCGACACTCGCGCCGTCGACCAGGGAGCAGTTCCGCGGCATCGCCGGCAAATACGCCGCCGACATGGCGCTTTACGGCAAGGCCTATCTCGGACAGCAGGCGGCGCTGGCCGAACTGCGGAGCCAGTTCTCCCAACTGCAGCCGCGCATCAATGCCTTTGCCGCCGCCGCTCGCCGGGGCCTGGACGACGCCACCGGGCGTCAGGCGGCGACACGGATTCAGATGGGCCGGGTGACAGCCGTGGTGAGCGGCCTGGCTCTGCTGATGTTCGTCGTCATCGGCGTGATTTCCGGGCGCTCCATCGCGCGGCCGGTGCTGGCCATGGAACGGGTGATGCACCGCCTCGCCAAGGGGGAAAATACCGTCGAGATTCCCGGCACCCGGCGGGCCGATGAAATCGGCCTGATGGCCAAGGCGGTCCAGGTGTTCCGCGACAACGCCGTGGCGACCGAAGCCCTTCGGGCCGCCCAGGCGGCGGAGCAGGCGGCCAGGGAGTCCCGCGGACGCAGGCTGGAAGCGATGATCGGTAGATTTGACGAAGATGTCGGCAGCGTCATCAAGGCGGTTGCCTCCTCGGCCGGGACATCGGAGATGTCGGCCCGCGAGATGGCCTCCTTCGTCAACGAGACGCTGTCGCATATGCGCTCGGTCGACGACTCCTCCGGCCAGGCCACCGCCAATGTCCAGTCCATGGCCGCCGCCGCCGAGCAGCTGGCGTTCTCGGTCAGCGAGATTTCCGCCCGGGTCAACGACGCGACGCGCCTCGCCGACGAGGCGACAGGCGCCGCCCAGCAGACGCGGGAGGTCATCCATGGGCTGTTCGACGTCACCCAGCGGGTCGACACGGTCATTTCATTCATCCAGAACATCGCCCGGCGGACCCGCCTTCTGGCGCTGAACGCCTCCATCGAAGCGATGCTGGCCGGCGAGCATGGCCATGGCTTCAAGGTGGTCGCCAACGAGGTCAAGCAACTCGCCGACCAGACCGGCAAGGCCACCGAGGAAATCTCGTCGCAAATCCTCGCGGTGCAGGCGGTTGGCCGTGAGGCCGCGGGGGCCCTGGAAAAGATCGCCAAGGTAGTGTCGCAGGTCAACGAAGTTGCCGGGACCATCGCCGGATCGGTGGAAGAGCAGGGAGCGGCGACCCGCGAAATCGCCCATGCGGCGCAGGAGGCGGCGCAAAACACCGCGGTGGTGGCGTCCTCCATTTCCTGGGTGGTGAACGAAGCCTCGCAAATGAAGGCCGCCGCCGGCGAGGTCCTTGACAGCTCGGGCATCCTGGCCAGGAAATCGGAAGCCTTGCGGGTGGTGGTCGACGACTTCCTGCTCGGCCTTCAGGACGGCGACGCCACGCCGCTGCGGGCGGCATTGTAAGTGTGCACCGTTCCGTCGCCGATCGGCGGAAATTGTTTCACAATGATGTCACTTTGCAGCGGCGCGGCGGAGACGAATGATCCTGCCTGATCAGGATCCTTTTGCCGAGAAAGCACGCCCAGATGGAATTTTTCCGCCGCTTCACCTTTTTGGTTTGCGCCCCCGCCTTCGATTCCGACGACCTCGAGGGTGCACGGGTCCAACAGATCATCACCGAAGTCGAACGGCTCGGCTTCGGTGTGGTGAGGGCGCGGCGCGTCGAAGACGCCGAGATCGCCGTTCAGACCGATGCCGCCATCGGCGGGATTCTGGTTGACTGGGGCAAGGGCGGCAACGGCGGCAAGACCATTGCCCTGATCAACCTGATGCGCCGACGCGGCCTGGAAATGCCCATCGTCATTCTGGTGCGCCGCAAGCGTTTCGAAGACATTCCGGTGGAAGTGCTGGACTTCATCGACGGCTATGTCTTCCTGGCCGAAGAAACACCCCAGTTCATCGCCAAGAACCTGGTCAGCGGGCTCAAGCAATACGCCGAGTCCCTGAAAACTCCGTTTTTCGGCGCTCTGGTCGACTATGCCGAGGAGGGCAACCAGCTATGGACCTGTCCCGGTCACAACGGTGGCATTTTTTATAGTCGCAGTCCCATCGGCCGGATCTTTGTCGAGCATCTGGGCGAAGCGGTGTTCAGGGACGATCTCGACAACTCGGTGCTGGAACTGGGCGATCTGCTGGTGCATGAAGGCCCGGCCCTGCAGGCGCAAAAGGAAGCCGCCAAGATTTTCGGCGCCGAAAAAACCTATTTCGTCCTCAATGGGACATCGGCGTCAAACAAGATCGTCCTGCAGGCCCTGGTGGCCGAAGACGATCTGGTGCTGTTCGATCGCAACAATCACAAGGCCGCCCATCATGGCGCCCTGCTGTTGGGGGGCGGGATTCCCATTTTCCTGGAAACCAACCGCAACGCCTACGGACTGATCGGACCGATTCGCTATGATGAGATGGATGAAACCTTCATTCGCCAGCGGATCCGCGACAATCCCCTGGTCAAGGACCCCGATGCCTGGCAGCGCGAACGTCCATTCCGGGTGGCGGTCATCGAACAATGCACCTACGACGGCAGTATCTATAACGCCGAGATGATCTGCGAAAAGATTGGCCATCTCTGCGATTACATCCTGTTTGATGAAGCCTGGGCCGGCTTTATGAAATTCCATCCGTTGTTTTCCGGTTGTTTTGCAATGGGTTTGAAAAACCTTGGCGAATCTTCTCCCGGGATCATCGCCACCCAGTCGACCCATAAACAGCTGGCAAGTTTTTCCCAAGCGTCGCAGATCCATGTGAAAGACCGGCATATCCGCGGCCAGCGGCGTCGCATCGAACATCGGCGCTTCAACGAAACCTTCCTTCTGCACGCCTCGACCTCGCCGTTCTACCCCCTTTTCGCCTCGCTGGATGTGGGCGCCCAGATGATGCGTGGTCGCCAGGGTGAAGTGCTGTGGGACGACACCATCCGCCTTGGCATCGAGTTGCGCAAAAAACTCCGCGCCATCCGCCGTGAGTTCGAAGAGAAGGAAGCCGATCCCGACCGGCAGTGGTTTTTCGAGCCCTTCGTCCCCGACGTGGTGACCCTGCCGTCGGTCACACCGGCGGATGCGCCGCGGGTAGTGGCCTGGGAAAGCCTGCCCACCGATGAACTGGCCTCCAACCGCCGTTACTGGGAACTGGTGCCGGGGGCCGGCTGGCATGGGTTCGGACAGGTTGCCGGCAATTTCGCCATGACCGACCCCAACAAGCTGACCTTGCTGACCCCCGGCTTTGACCGGGCCACCGGAGCCTATGCCAAGGCGGGGATTCCGGCCCCGGTGGTGGCTCAGTATTTGCGAGAGAACCGGGTGGTGCCCGAGAAGAACGACCTCAACTCGCTGCTGTTTCTGCTGACGCCGGGCGTCGAATCCAGCAAGGCCGGGACCCTGTTGAGCTCGCTTGTCGCCTTCAAGCGCCGGCATGACGATAATCTGTTGCTCGACGACGTCATTCCCGAATTCGTACGGCGTCGGCCAAAACGCTATAGCGGCCTGCGATTGCGCGACCTCTGCGGCGAAATGCACGCCTTCCACCGCGAGGCCGGCACCAGCGCGCTGCAGAATGCGCAGTTCGCCAGGGAGCATCTGCCGGAGATGGTGGTGCCTCCGCATGTGGCGGTGCGTCAGTTGACCCGTAACCAGGTGGATTATCTGCCGCTTGACGAGGTCGAAGGACGGATTGCCACCACCCTTTTCGTCGTTTATCCCCCCGGGATCGCCACCATCGTGCCCGGCGAAAGATTGGGTGGCCGGGCCGAACCGATGTTGCGTTACCTTAAGATGTTCGAGCGAAGCGCCAACCTGTTTCCCGGATTCGAAGCGGAAATCCAGGGGCTCTTTCGCGAGATCGAGGCCGATGGGCGCATCCGCTTTTACACCTATGTCATGCGGGAAGGGTGACCCTCAGACGTGCCTGAAAACATTCTGATCCGGCCCTCCGGCGACGCCGATGTCGAAGCGATGTTGGCCATCTACCGGGCGCATATTCACCGCGGCGTCGGCGAATTGGGGGATTATGTCGCCGAACCGCTGCTGGCCGGCGACCTGAAGCGGCGGCGAAAGAATATGAGTAAACATCGTCTGCCTCATATCGTCGCCGATCTGCAGGGCACCATTACCGGCTATGCCTATGCGGTCCCCTTTCGCAAGCGTCCCGCCTATCGATTTACGCTCAAACATTCGATCTATATTCATCCGCTCTATCTGAACGCCGGCATCGGCAGGATGCTGCTGCCGGCCTTGGTCGAGGCCTGCACCGATGCCGGCTATCTGCAGATGATCGGCTATATCGACGCCACCAACGAAGCTTCGCTTCGTCTGCACGAGGCCTGCGGATTTCGCCGGGTCGGGTTGCTGCCGTCGGTCGGTTTCAAATTCGGCCAGTGGACCGACAGCGTGCTGATGCAACGCGCCCTTGGTGCCGGGAACAGTCGCAACCCAGAGGCAAAAAGCCGTATTTGAGCCAGTCCCGAGGATATCGCGGTCAATAAGTTGGTGGTCCGATTCAGAGAACTTGGCCGCGCAATAAACCTGTCAAAACCGCCCGGATCTCGCGCCACCAGCCCGAGGGCTCTGGCGGCGCGCTTTCGGTCTCCTCGGTTGTCGGCCTGGCGCGACCGGCGTCCTGCTGCCGGATCCGGTCCTGGAGCTTGCCGACATTATGGTAAGTGGCAGCTTCCAATCTGAAGTCAAGCATGCCTCACCCCTTGTGCCGGAGCCCTGATTGAGCCCAACTGTCTGCGCTGAATAGGCTCCGCTTGGAGGTGAACCCTGCCACGGCAAATCGAGGCTGAAGATTAAGTTTTTTTTACAGTTTCGTGACCCGATCGCACTGGCGGAGCTTTGCTGAGATCACACGAGACCAGCCAATGTCAGTCAGTACTCCTTCTTTAATAGTTCTTGGCGCCTGAAATACGATTAATTCTAAAAAAACATTCTAATTGTACTTTACAGATTACATCATTAATTGAGTAAAATTATTATAGTCAGGCGGTTGCGACCGTCTCGTCGCTCATATATTATCTGTTGAGACAATCGTCGCATCAAACGAATACCACGTCCTCCTATACTGGCGGCCAGAATAGTCGTCTCGCCGTCGTGTTCGGGAACCGTCGTTGGGTCGAAAGGGCGGCAATCATCAATGATCGTGAGCTGCAGACTCATGTCATCGCGGGAGATCTCAGCGCAGATAGTGTGTCCATCGGGATCGCCGCTGCAGCCGTGGCGGACGATATTTGTAACCGCTTCCTCGACGCAAAGACGTGCCATCACAGCAGGCTCAGCCTCGGCGCCAAATTCGGCGGCGCGCATCTCAGCCCATTCGGCCAAGTCTGCAGTCGCATCTTCGCCGACCATCAGATCTAAGTGCGCTCGGGCCTGTATCATGTCTCAGGCAAATGATTGAGAGGCAGCGGCCCAATCTTCTAAAAGTGGAAGGAAATCGGTCACACCAGCGGCCATTAAGATTTTGGCGACCGTTTCCGAGGCAGAAAACATCACCAGCTTACCTCCTCGCCGCGCTACCGTCTTGCCCGCGACGACAAGGATGCGAATACCGATAGAGGAAATATAATCCACCGCCGCGAGGTCAATGGCTACCTTCGTTCGGCCTGAAACCGCCGCTGTGAACCTCAATTCAATCTGTTCAGCTCCCTTGGCGTCAAGCTTACCGTTTAGAATGAACCGGCTTATCGAGCCGACCTCCTCCAGGTTCATCTCCATAGTCCACCAATCTTTCAATGAGCAAAGGCCTAATTCTTAGTGCAGCGAGGGCTGCTTGGCCCGTTTCAGTTTTGTGACGATAATCTTTGGTCCTTCGGCATACGCCACCCTTTCCAGGCAAAGGGGCGACCCTCCACATCCCTGTCCAGTCCCGGAAGCCCCACAAACAAACCTTCTTCAGAAGTTCACTGTCTCTGCGAAGAACGACGCCATATAAAAAAGACAAACAGCGTGGGTCGTGAGAAATGCATCTGCAAAGCTGCTACGCCAAGGCAAAGCATATCGTTGTCGCCGACGGAAGCGCGCCGTATCGATCGCTGATCAAGGTGGCCTTCGGTTCCGAGGGTGGCTGGTACAACATTACAGAGGCGGAACACTATCGCGCCGCCCTGAGCCTGTTGCGGGCCTACAAGGTCCACCTGCTGATCCTGGCGGACGAGATCGACGGCGTTTCCGGAATTGACGTGGTCCATCAGATTCGCAGCGGTCAAGCCGGCTGCAAGCCGGATATTCCCATCATCGTCCTGACCGATCCCAAGGGCATTGCCAGCCTGGGCGCCGCTCTTCATGACGAGGCCATGGCGGCGGGAGCGACCGCCTGCGTGTCGAAGCCGTTGTCGATCAAACAGCTGGCCCCGCCTATTTTTAGCGTCCTTCACCACCACCAGGCCATCGGCGCGGTCCGCGATCAGAAGCGCAACCGCGTCAGCGGGGCCGAGTATTTGTAAATCGGGATAGGTCGGACTCCTCCGGCAGCTTTAGATCAGGGCTTTCGGGCTTCGATCATTGCCGACACCACAAAATTCTCGACACCCATCCCCGGTGCCCAGTCCTTGATGACGTCCCGGCTTTCCGGCTTTTCGGTGACCCGCACATCCGCAAAGCCGATTTCCTTCAGCCACAGCTTTATGTCATCTGCGGCAACCGCGCCGGTGACGCAGCCGCATAACAAATCGGCATCATTCGCAAGGTGAGCCGGTAGCGGGGCCATGTTGACGACATCGGAGATGGCAAGCCGACCACCTGATTTCAGCACCCTGAAGGCTTCTCGGAACACCTGCGGCTTGTCCGGCGACAGGTTCACCACGCAGTTTGACAGGATCACGTCGACAGTGGCGTCGGCGATCGGCAGATGCTCAATCTCTCCGAGACGGAATTCGACGTTGGCGATACCGACCTTGGCCGCATTGGCGCGCGCCTTCGCCAGCATCTCATGGGTCATGTCGACGCCGATGACCCGACCGGTCGGGCCGACTTGCGCCGAGGCGAGGAAGCAATCGAAACCCGCGCCGCTGCCCAGATCGACGACGACCTCTCCGGGACGGATCGCGGCGATGCCCTGGGGATTGCCGCATCCCAGGCCCAGATTGGAACCCTCGGGCACGGCGCCCAGGTCGGAGGCGGAATACCCCATCCGCCGCGACAGATCCGCCGCCGACGGAACCGGCGGGCTGGAGCCGCAGCAGGACGGCGCCGAGGCCGGTGGGGCGCAACATCCCGAGTTGCCACCCTTCTCCGCTATGCGGCCATAACGTTCGCGAACGAGGTCCTTGATGTCCGTCTTGTCCATGAGATCTCCGCGGTAAGCCTTAGAGTCTGGCCTCGTACCAGCCTTTGGACGCATTGACGATGCGAACCACCGACAACATCACCGGCACTTCGATGAGGACACCGACGACGGTCGCCAGGGCCGCGCCGGAATGGAAGCCGAACAGGCTGATGGCGGCGGCGACCGCCAGTTCGAAGAAGTTGGACGCCCCGATAAGGGCCGAGGGACCGGCGACGCAATGCGCCACCCCCAGTTTCCTGTTCAGCAGATAGGCGACGCCGCTGTTGAAATAGACCTGGATGGTGATGGGCACCGCCAGCATGGCGATGACCAGGGGCTGGGCGATGATCTGCTCACCCTGGAAGCCGAACAGCAGCACCAGGGTGGTCAGCAGCGCCAGCAGCGATAGCGGCCCCATCCTGGACAGCGTGTTGTCCAAGGCCTGCGGTCCGCTTGCCAGCAGCGCCTTGCGCCAGATCTGGGCGACGACAACCGGTACCACGATGTACAGGACCACCGACAGGAATAAGGTATTCCAGGGCACGGAGATCGAGGACAGCCCGAGCAGCAGCCCGACAATGGGGGCGAAGGCGAAGACCATGATCAGGTCGTTGACCGCCACCTGGCTGAGAGTGAAATGCGGCTCGCCATTGGTCAGATTGGACCACACGAACACCATCGCCGTGCAGGGCGCCGCGGCCAGCAGGATCAGACCGGCGATGTAGCTGTCGATCTGGTCGGCCGGCAGATAGGGCCGAAACAGGGTGGAGATGAACACCCAACCCAACAGCGCCATCGAGAACGGCTTGACCGCCCAGTTGATGAACAGGGTGACGCCGATGCCCTTCCAATGCTCCTTGACCTGATGCAAGGCCCCAAAATCGATCTTCAGCAGCATGGGGATGATCATCAGCCAGATCAGCACCGCCACCGGCAGATTGACCTGCGCCACTTCCATGCGGCCGATGGCCTGAAACGGGCCGGGCATGGCATGACCCAGGGCCACGCCGGCGACGATGCACAAGCCCACCCAGAGGGTCAGGAAGCGCTCGAACAGGTTCATCGGCGGCTTGACCGCCAGCTCGCCTTGTACCGACATCAGGCTTCTCCCACCCGCTCCGGGCCCAGCGCAATCACCCGGCGCATCTTGGCCTCGATCATCGCATAGACCTGGCGGAACGCCGCCAGTCGCTCATCATGGCTGCCCTCAACCGCCGCCGGGTCAGGAAACCCCAGATGAACCTTGGCCGGGTGGCCCGGCCAGATTGGGCAGACTTCCCCCGCGGCGTTGTCGCAGACGGTAATGACCAGATCCATTTTTGGCGCGTCGGGAAGGGCGAACTCGTCCCATGACTTGGAGCGGAACCCCTCGGTGGCATGCCCCTTCTCTCTCAGGATTTCCAACGACAGGGGATTGACCTTGCCGGTGGGCCTGCTGCCGGCGCTGTAGGCCTTCCATTGGCCGCCGCCGAGGTCGTTGATCAGGGCTTCGGCCAGCACGCTGCGCGCCGAATTGCCGGTGCATAAAACGAGTACGTTGATGGGTTTTTCGGTCATTCCCTGGGGTCCTTGGAGATCAGCCACGGGTCTTGCCGATGTCGTCGAGCCGCTTTTGCAGCGACAGGCGATCCAGCGAGCAGATCGGCAGAGCGGCGAAGATGCTGATGCGGTTGTGCAGCATCCGCATGACATCGCCGCAGAAAGCGGCTTTTTCAGCCTCGGAACCTTTGAATCCGGCGGGATCGGGAACGCCCCAATGGGCGGTCATCGGTTGCCCCGGCCACACCGGGCAGACTTCGCCGGCAGCGTTGTCGCAGACGGTGAAGACGAAATCCAGTTCAGGCGCCCCCACCCGGGCAAACTCGTCCCAGGATTTGGACCGCAGCCTGTCGGTCGGATAGTTGGTTCGCCGCAACAGTGCCAGCACACTCTCGTCGATCAGCCCCCGTGGCTGGCTGCCGGCGCTGAACGCTCTGAACCTGCTTCCGAAATCCCGATTTATGATGGACTCGGCCAGCACGCTGCGCGCCGAATTGCCGGTGCACAGAAACAGCAGGGTATAAACTTTCCCGCTCATGGCGCGACCGCGCAGCAGGCGGAACCCGTCGCGATATCGGCAGGCAGCGCCGCCCGTCCCTGGTCACACAGAACCTGGACCGGCACCGCGCTGACCCGCGCCAGGACGCGGCGGTCCGCCGTGGCGGTGGGATCGTCTTGCAAGGACGCCCTGACCAGATCGAGGAAGGAGCGGGCATAGGCATTGAAGTCGCGCTCGGCCAGGCGGTAGTAAATCCACTTGCCGTCCCGGCGTTGCTGGAGCAGGCCGGCCGTCTTCAACGCCGCCAGATGTTTGGACACGGTGGCGGGGGAAAGGTCCAACACCGCGGTGACCTGGCAGACGCAGAGCTCCCCGCCTTCCAGCAGCTTCAGAATTCTGGCGCGGCTGGGGTCGGCAACGGCTTTGGCGACGGTTTCGAAGGTCTCGAGCATAGGAAGACACTAGCGTCATTTCGTCATATGGCAAAATGATATATTTATGACGACCCGATGACACCCGTCACGCCGCTTTTTTGCCGACTTTCAGCGCATGCCGCAGCGGCGCGTGCGCTGCTGGTTGAGTTCCGCCTCGACGGCGCAGCCGCTGCACAGGCAGGTGCTTGGCGCCAGTTTGAGCCGTTGCGGCTCGATGGGCTCGGAGCAGGAGCGGCAGACGCCGGACGACGGTGGCCCCGACAGACGCCCCAGCACGGCCTGTACGGCGGCGCTGATGAAAATCTCGTTACGCTCGGTCGCCAGGTCGATATCGTCCAAAAGTCCCTCCCGCCGCTGATCTCCGCCATTGATGCCAGCTGCCGGCGACAATTCAAAATGAAGAATTGGTTGCGCCCTAATTGAACCCGAGGACATGCGGCAACCACAGCGCCAGTTGCGGCCAGGCGATGACCGCCACCAGGGTCAGAAACATGGTCAGGATCAGCCAGCCGACCCAGGGCGTGGTGGATTCGATGGTGGCGCCGGTGATCCGGCAACTGACCATCAGATTGACCGCCATCGGCGGGGTGAACTGGCCGATGGCGATCTTCAGCGTCAGGATGACCCCGAACCACACCAGATCCCAGTGATAGGTCTGGGCGATGGGGATCAGCAGCGGCAGCAGGATGATGAAGGTGGAAACCCCGTCGAGAAAGGTGCCGACGACGATCAGCATGATGATCAGCAGCCCCAACACGCCGTATTCGTTCAAGCCCAGATGGGTGATGCCGGTGGCGATGGGATCGATGATGGACAGGGTCGACATCGCCCAGCCGAACACGCTGGCCAGGGCCACGACGGTCAGGATGACGGCCGAGATCTCCGCCGATTCGACCATCATCCGGTAGATGTCGCCCAGGCCCAGGGTGCGGTAGACGACGATGCCGAGAAACAGGCCATAGGCGACCGCCACCACCGCCGCCTCGGACGGCGTGAACCAGCCGAAGCGCAGGCCGCCCAGGATCAGCACCTTGACGAACAGGCCGAGGAAGGCATCCTTGAAACTGGCCCAGAACGGCGGCCGCGGCTCGGCATCCGGCGCCGCGCCGAACCCGTGGCGCCGCGCCATCCACCAGGTCGGCAGGATCAGCGCCAGGCCGGCCAGGGTACCGGGAATGACGCCGGCGGCGAACATGGCGGTGGCCGGGGCCGACGGCACCAGGACGCTGTAGATGATCAGCGCCACCGACGGCGGAATCAGGATGTCGGTGGCGGCGGCGGCGGCAATCACCCCGGCGGTGAAGGCCGGCGGATAGCCGGCCCGCAGCATCGAGGGGGCCATGACCCCGGTGACGGCGGCGGCGATGGCCGGGCCGGAGCCGGAGATTCCCCCCATCATCATCGCCACCACCACCGCGATCACCGCCAGCGCCCCACGGCCCTGGCCGATGATGGCGGTGGCGAAGCGCACCAGTTTCTGCGCCACCCCCGAACGCTCGAAGATGGTGCCGGCGAAGACGAACATCGGGATGGTCAGCAAAGGATATTTGGCGATACCGGCATAGACGTTGGTCGGCACCGCCAGGATGCCCAGCTTGGCCAGCCAGATGGCGCCGGTGCCGGCCAGGCCGAGGGCCACCGAGATCGGCACGCCGGCCAGCAGCATGACGAAAAACGCGGTGAACAGCAGGGTCGAAATCACCTCTACGGAGTCCGCGCCAGGCGCATCGCGCGGCCGAGGGCGCGGCCGGTCACCACCGCCGACAACAGCGGCAGCCAGATCGTATAGATCCATTGCGGCACCCCCAGCGCCGGCGACGAAACCTCGAAGCGGTAGTCGTCATAGGCGAACTGGGCGCCGAACACCGTCAGGATGGCGAACATCAGGATGACGGCGCCGGTGCTGAACAGCTCGGCCCGCCGCCGCCAGGACGGCGGCAGGCGGTCGGCAAGGAAACTGATGCGCATGTGACGGTCGCGGGCGACGGCGACGGAGGCCCCGAAAAAGGTCATCATCACCATCAGGCAGACCGACACCTCCTCGGTGAAGGCGAAGGAGGCGTCGGTGAAATAGCGGACCACCACATTGGCCAGGGTGATCACGGCGATCACCCCGAGACTGGCGGCGGCCAGCGTCTCCTCGATTTTCAGCGGTATGCGGACCCGGTCATCGTTCATCGACGGTCAGCGTTTGGCAATTTCCGCCTCGGCCTTGGCCACCAGGCCGTCACCCACGGTCTTCGTCCATTTTTCGAAGACCGGCCGGGTGGCCTGGCGGAAGGCGTCCTTCTGCGCCGTCGTCAGATGTGCCACGCTGACCCCGTTGGCCTCGATCGCCTTCAGCGTCTCGTCATTGCCGCCGCTGATTCCCTTGCGGGCCAGGGCGACCTCCTCGGCCGCCGCCTGCAGGGCGGCGTCGCGCACCACCTTCTGGTCGTCGGGCGACCAGCCGTCCCACACCGTCTTGGCGACGACGAAGATCAGCGGGTCGGCGACATAGCCCCAAAGCGTCAGATATTTCTGGTTGACGGTATGCAGCTTGGCGGCGGCGAACACCGACAGCGGGTTCTCCTGGCCGTCGACGGCGCTGGTGGCCATCGCCGGCTGGGCGTCGGCCCAGCTCATCTGCACTGGATTGGCGCCCAGGGCGGTCATCGTGTCGATGAACAGCGGGCTGCCGACAACGCGGATCTTCATGCCTTTGAGATCCTCGGGAGACTGGATCGGATGATGCGAATTGGAGATCTCGCGGAAGCCGTTTTCCCCCCAGGCCAGCGGCACCACATCCTTGGAGGCCAGGATGGCGAACAGATCCTTGGCCACCTCGCCATGGGTCAGGGCGTCGATGGCCTTGTAGTCGGGCATCAGGAACGGCAGGGCGAACAGGTTCAGTTCCTTGACCTGCGGCGACCAGTTGATGGTCGAGCCGACGGCCAGATCGATGGTGCCCTGGCGCAGCGCGGTGAATTCCTTGGTCTGGTCGCCGCCCACCAGACTGGCCCCGGGATACATTTTGACGTTGATGCGTCCGCCGGATTTTTCCTTGATCAGCTCGGCCCAGCGTTTGCCGCCGGCGCCCCAAGGGAAACTGTCGGGCAAGACGGTCGAGAGGCGGTATTCCTCCTTGTATTCGGTGGCCGCTGCCGGCATCACGCCAACAATGGCCAATGCTACGACACTGAGAAGAAAGAATGAGATCCGGCGGGAAACAGTCATGGCGTCCGTCTTTCGCGAAGTATTAAATATCGACGGAAAGTTTCCCTTACCTGGATCGGAGAGTCAAAGGAAGCCGACGCCCCCTCAGCCGGGGTCGGCGTCGCCCGGCACCGGCGCCAGGAAGCCCCACAAGGCGGCCACCACGCCCAACCCCACCACCACCGCGCCGAGGGCGTAAAGGGCGTCCAGCCAATCGACCAGGCCATCATTCCAATAGGTGGAGCCGACCAGACAGATGGCCGTCAGCGCGACCATCGCCGACAGCACGGCCAGGCGACGGCGGTGGGAACCGAGGCGGGCATGGATCGCCCAGGCGGACAGTCCGATGCCGATGATCATGATGTCGACGGCATGATGCTCGGCAATCTCGACGACGACCATCAACCCGATCAGCAGGGTTACCGCAAGCTTGGCAACGGTCGGCATCGATCACTCCGAACAGCCTCTGACGGTCTGCATGGAACAGCCGTCCCGACCCAAACTACCCCAAGTTCACCCCGCCTGGCTAGCCGCCTGCCCCCATTTGGGGGTATCGACGCCCTATGCAGCCAGCTACTGTTGCCGACAGGAAGACCAACCGGGCGGATATGAAATGCTGAAGGTCGCCACTCACAACGGCACATTCCACGCCGACGATGTCTTCGCCTACGCCATCCTGCGCTCCGCGACCGGCGGTCGCCTTGACCTTTTGCGCACTCGCGACCTAACCCTCTTCCCGGCCATGGACGTGGTCTTCGACGTCGGCGGCTCTTACGATCGCGACGCCCGGCGATACGACCACCATATGCGCGACAGGCCGGTCAGGGCCACCGGCGAGCCTTACAGCTCGGCTGGGCTGGTGTGGCGGGATTACGGCGCAACGGCGGCCTCCCGGATCCTTCCAGATGCAGGACGGCAGGAGATCGCCAGGATCGTGGCGATGGTCGATTGCGGGCTGATAAGGGACATCGACCTGATGGACAACGGCGCCATGGCGCCGACTCCGGGACATGTCTCGACACTGATCGAGACCTTCAACCCGACCTTCGCCGAGACAACCGCGGGGGAGGATACGGCATTCCTGCAGGCGGCCGAGCTGGCGGGGGCGATCCTGACGCGAGCCAGCCTCCATGCCTGGGACGCGGTGCAGGCCGAGGCGACCGTGGCCGCCGCCGCCGCCGCCGCCGAGGACCCGAGGATCCTGGTCCTGGACAGCAAACTGCCTTGGGAGGACGCGGTCTTCGACCTCAACCTGGCTGACGCGCTCTATGTGATACGGCCGTCGGGAGATCACTGGACCTGCAGCGCCGTGCCGCCTGAACGCGGCTCCTTCGCCCAGCGCAAGCCGCTGCCCCGGCAATGGGGCGGTCTGCGGGACCAGACCCTGGCGGAGCTGACCGGCGTCGTCGACGCGACATTTTGCCATCCGGGCCTTTTCGTTTGCGGCGCGCGCAGCCGCCAGGGCGTCCTCGCCATGGCGCGGATGGCAGTATCATAAAGCACCCCCATTTGAGGGCTGCGGGAGCATTGGCACTCGGCATGGAAGACCGAATTCTTATCATCGATGACGATCGCCTGCTGTTATTGGGTCTTCAACGTCAGTTGGGCGAGAAATTCGACCTCACCCTCGCCGAGGGTGGGAAAAGCGCGGTCGCCGAAGTGTTGGCCGCCCAGGAAAAGAACCGGCCCTTCGCCGTCGTCATTTGCGACATGCGCATGCCGGACATGGACGGCATTCAAACCCTGCGGCGCATCCATGACATCGCGCCGGAAACCACCTTGCTGATGTTGACGGGCAATACCGACCAAAAGACGGCGATCGACGCCATCAACGAAGGACATGTCCATCGGTTCTTCACCAAGCCGTGCCCGGTGGAGGTCCTGGAAGGCGGCATCAACGAGGCGCGGGTCAAATATCACCAGGTTGTGGCCGAACGCGATCTTCTCGAGCGGACGCTCGCCGGAAGCGTCAAGGTGCTGGTCGATTTGCTGGCGGCCAATGATCCGGTGACGGCCGATCAGGCGACGCGGATCCGCGACTACGTCGGACGGTTGAGCGACGAGGGCACCTTCCCCCGGCGCTGGCAGCTGAAGGTTTCCGCTTCCCTGGCCCTGGTCGGGCAGATGGCCCTTCCCACCGAGCTCCTGAAGAAAAAGCGCGGCGGTCTGCCGCTGACCGGGGATGAACAGGCGGCCGTCGCCCGGGCTCCCGAACTGGCCCGCAATCTGATCGCCAATATCCCGCGTCTGGGCAAGGTGGCGGAATCGATCTATCTCCAGGATCGCGGCTTCGACGGCAGCGGTTTCCCGGAGGACGGCCCGACGGGCGAAGACATCCCCATGGATGCGCGGATCCTCAAAATCCTGAAAGACCTGGGAGAGGCCGCGACCCAGACCGGCACAACCGACGCCCGGGCGTTCAACAGGCTGCAGGACCAGGCCGCGCAATACGACCCCGCACTGCTGTCAAAAATTCGGGCCTGTCTGCAGGTGCCGAGCCGGAACGACGTCCCCGATGAACCGCCGCTGCCGGCAGAATCCAAGGAGCCGGACGTCGCTCCCGGCGATGATGACGCCAACACCGCCGCCGCGCCGGCCCGCCGGCCGCCATCATCGGAGAAAAGGCACGGACTGGCGAAGCGTGGCGCTGAGGAACGCTCCGGGCGGACAGCCGTCGTCCTGTTGTCGATTGTCCTGGTTGCCGGCATCGTGATGGCGAAATGGTATTTCGGACGCGACCACGAAACCGATTCCATTCCCGCGCAAACCGGTGTGCTGCTCGATCAGATGGACGCCGTCGTCAAGGGAACGGCCATGGCCAGCAATGTTTTCGGCGGGACCATCGTTTTCAAGAACGGCAATGTCGAAGTCGGGGGTATTCCCCGCGCCGCCTGCGTACAAGCCAGCTGGCTCTTGGGACGCAAGGGCGTCCTTGCCATCAACGGGGTTCTGGCGCAACGCCTCACCGGCACATTCATCGCCAAGAGCTGCCGGTCGGTCGACGCCAACACGCTGTCCTGGACGCCGGAAGGCCCCGAGTGAGGCAGCCGGCCTGACAAGCCAGCACGGAAGATACCTGTTGACACGGCTACCTGCCGCCACCAACCTATCTGTAGCAAGGAATATGCAATAAATTTTCCTAGGACCAGGAAATGCGGCGACCAATACAATCATCGGCACCGACCGATGCGCAACGGGAAGCCACCGTCGCAAAGGCGTGCCTGAGGGCGGCCGAGCATCTCGGCCTGACGAACAGCCAATTAGCTGATGTGATCGGCATTTCGGAGTCCAGCGTTTCTCGAATGGGAAAAGGCGCTTATCTTTTGACCTATGGCAGCAAGCAATATGAATTGGCCTTGCTGTTCCTGCGCCTGTTCCGCGGCCTGGATGCGATTTTGGGAAGTGACGATGTGGCGTCCCGCTCCTGGCTTCAATCCGAGAACACCAGCCTGCGAGGCAAACCCATCGATCTCATCCTCTCGGTAACCGGACTGAACCATGTAGCCGACTATGTGGACAGCAGACGCGCTCGCATCTGAGGCGGTCGCCTACGCGGGCGAAATATGGCGCGTGGTCGAGAGCCAGGCGCGGAAGTCAACTTTGCGCATAGCGGACAACCTCCTCGAACAGCAAATCCTCGAGGAGGAAATCGAAACTGTGAAGCCGATCCTCCCGAAAGGGGTCGATCATCTCGATCCGTTGCTTCGCACGCCTTTTCGATATGCACCCTATCCGGATGGATCCCGGTTTCGTCGGGCCGGACAGCCGGAGGGGGTTTATTACGCCAGCGAAGCGGTCGAAACGGCCATCGCTGAACAGGCATTTCTCTCGGTTCTGCTGGTAACGGAATCGCCGGGGATGATCTTGCCGTCCCGCCCCGTCGAATATTCCGCATTCGCGGTCGATGTCGACGCCGATTTGGTGGTCGATTTGACGAAACCGCCCCTGGTGAAGGACGCGGAGGTGTGGACACATCCTTCCGATTATCGGCCTTGTCAGGATATGGCTGATCATGCCCGTGAGGGCGGTGTCCAGGCGATCCGATACCAATCTGCGCGGGACCCTCATGCCCGGGCCAACATCGCTGTGTTGACCTGGAAAGTGTTTGCCTCACCGCAACCGAAGACATTCCAGACATGGCACATTTTTCTGCGCCGCACCGGTGTCGACGTTATGCGGGAATTCCCCCGAACTACTATGGCCTTTGGTGCCGCGGCGTTTGCAAACGATCCTCGGGTTGCGCATTACTTTGGCTCACCCCTTAGTCCAAACAGTAATTAGTCTGTTTCCGCCAAACGGACAAAGCCCCCACGAGGGGGGCATCCTGCGGTGGGATTGGCTTCGCTTCGCTCCGCCAGTTCGGCCGCGCGCCATCAGCGCGGCCTCACCGAACCCCTGTGGGTCCTTCAACTCTACCGCTTCCGCCAAACGGACAAAGCCCCCACGAGGGGGGCTTTGTCCGTTTGGCGGATGGGGTGGGATTCGAACCCACGGTACGCTTTTGACGTACACACACTTTCCAGGCGTGCGCCTTCGACCGCTCGGCCACCCATCCGCGTGCCGGCCAGGCCGGAACGAAGGGCGCAAAATATACGACAGAACTTTTCTTTGCAACCCCCGCCCTGAGCGCACTAGCGGCTTGAAATGTCCCAACGATTATGTCATCAACATAAATCGGTTGTATTCCGCGAATTATTTCAACGCAGGAATCCTTGGAGACATGATGTTGTTCGGCCGGCTGCTGGGTTGGGCGTTTATCGGTCTTGCTATTTTGATGGCCTCGGGAGATGCCGTGATGGCTCTCGCACCGGGCGATCATACGGGCATCGTCACCGGCGACGTGTGGATGCTGCTGGCCGGACGGGCGCTGCCCTCCGGCGATTTCCCGCCATCGGTGAGGGCCATCATGGCCGCCTGGCCGGCTTGGGCGCTGGTCGCCCCCATGGGGATTGCACTGCTGTTGGCCAGCCGCCCGCGGCGGCGGCGTTTCCGCTTCCGTCCGGGCCGCCAGGACTGAGCTAACCGTCACCCATCTTCAGGGCCGCAAGAAACGCTGACTGCGGTATTTCGACTTTGCCGAATTGCCGCATGCGTTTCTTTCCCTCTTTTTGCTTGTCGAGCAATTTTCTCTTACGCGA
>DUZF01000004.1 GCA_013349665.1 Rhodospirillaceae bacterium
TCTCGTAAATCGACAGATAGCGGCTTCGTCATCGTGATGTACCTCCCCTGGTAGGGAATCACGATTGGGGCCGGTTGAAAACCCCTTCCGATTCAGTCAGATCGCGAACCGCTCTAGCGGGCTGCGCGCCTCCAGGGATTGGGAAGTGGCGACGGCACCGATTTTCTTTTTTACCGCGCACAAGGATGTCGATGCCGTGAAACAGGCAAGGACCCTTGATGTCACTGAGTTTCTATTAAAGCCATTCAATCCTGCATTGTTTTCCCAAAAAATCGCCGAAGCCGTGACAAGACGGTATGGCGAAATCTCTCAATGGAAGAATACCGGTGTTCTGTTGGGGCTGCAGGAATAGAGCTCTCACCACGGGATGGCATGGTCAGGAATAAGCTGGCCGATGACAGGCCGGGCGAACAGGAATCCTTGGAACAGGTGAATGCCCATATCACGCAGCGCCGCCAGTTCCTCTGCCCGCTCCACCCCTTCCGCGACAACCTCGAGCCCCAGCATCTCAGCGGTTTTCAACAATCCGACGACGATGGCCTGTCGTGGTTTGCTGCTGTCGATATGGTCGACCAGACAGCGATCGACCTTGATGGTATCGGGCTGGAAATCCGCCAGCAGCGACAACCCGGCATAACCCGCACCGAAATCATCCAGGGCGGTTTGAAACCCGTGCCGTCGATAGGTTTCGATAATTCCCTTGAGGTGCTGGCGATCAATGATCTGTTCGTTCTCCGTGAATTCAAAGGTTATCAGGTTGAGCGGAAAACCGTTCTGCTTCGCCGACGCCAAAGTGAGCCGCAAACAGGCTTCCGGATGGTAGACGGCGTTGGGCATGAAATTGATATTCAGTCGTCGGTCGAGACCCAACCCCGCCGCGGTCTCGATCGCCTTGACGCGACAGGCCTGGTCAAAGGCGTAACGTTGCGCTTCTGTAACCTGAGCCAGAACAGATGCCGCCGGTTCACCGCCGGCACCGCGAACCAAGGCCTCATAGGCGTAAATTCTTCGGGCGGCGACGTCCACCACCGGCTGGAAAGCCATGGCGATGGAAAATTGCGAGGAATCGGCGCAGCCACCATTACATTGCGGTTGGGTGTCTTGTGTTCTCATGACTCAACCTTACACCAACATCACTCCGATCGTTCAACCCGCGGCATTGACCAGTTGCGACTGGACAGGAAATGTCATGAAGAAGGTGCTGCCTTCACCGACGTCCGACTCGATCCAGATTTTTCCACCCGAATGTTCGACGATCTTCTTGCAGACGGCCAAACCGATGCCGGAGCCTTCAACGGCATCCTTGGGCACCAGTCTCTGGAAAATCTGAAACGCTCTCTCTCTGTTGTCCGGCGCAATCCCCATACCGTTGTCCTTGACCCAGACAAGAACCTTGTTTGACTGACGCCGCCATCCGATCTCCACCTTTGGCGGGCGATCAGGCGAACGATATTTGATGGCGTTGCCGATCAGGTTCTGGAAAAGGCGGGTCATTTCCGTCGGATCGCCGGTGATCGTCGGCATCTCGTCGGGAATCGAAACAATGGCAGCGGATTCGCCGATTGCCATCGTCAGATTAAGAACGGCGTCGCCGGCCGCCTGACCAAGCGCAACAGGCCCCGGCTCCACCGATCTTCCCGTGCGGGAATATTCAAGCAGGTCGAGGATCAGCCGGTCCATCCGCTTGGCGCCATCCACCGCGAAGCCAAGATACCGTTTGAGGTTATCGTCGAGTTGCGCCCCCAGTCCTCTCTCGATCAACCGGAGATAGCTGGTCACCATCCTCAGAGGCTGACGCAGATCATGCGATGCCACATAGGCGAATTGCTCCAATTCTGCATTGGTTTCCCGCAAGCCGAATTCCAGGGCCTTGCGCTCGGATATGTCGATGAAGCCCCATAGAGACGTCCCGCCGTGACGATCCAGCGTGGCGCCGCTGACATCGACCCAGATATGTCGCCCATCCTTGCAAATATGCTCAACCTGGGTCCGATAGACCCCCCCGGCGTCAAGAACCGGATAGGCCTCGGCCGCAAAGGACAGATAGGCGTCCTCGGTCGGATAGGCCTGGCGGGTGGAGACACCGTTAAATTCACCCGGCGCGTAGCCATGCATTTTTTCATAAGCCTGATTGGCCCAGACGATCGAACGGTTCTTGACCATCACGATTCCGATCAAATCATTGTCCAGCATTGTCTTCTGTTCGACCAGAAGCTGCTCCATCCGTTGCTGGGCAAGTTTGCGTTCGGTGATTTCTATATGGCTGGTCACCAATCCCCGCTGCGTGCCGACAAGGGGCGTGACGCGAAACTCGAACCAGTGGCTCTGGCTGGGTGAGTGACACGGGTATTCCTGGACAAAACGCGGCAACCGGCCGTCAAGCACAGCCAGCATTCCGGCCACAGCCTCCAACGCCAGCAGGTCGGTTCCGTCGCCGCGGCAAACGGTGAAGTAGTTCAGGCCGGTCCCCCTAACCACGGAAGGCGCCGCATCGTTTTCACGAGCGAATTCGGACCAGGACTGATTGACCTGAATAATTTCCCCGGTTTCGTCGAGGACGGCGATGCTGTTGGGAAGCGAGTCCATGATGCTGCGGAGCAGCCCACCGGTATTTACCAGCTGCGCCTGCTGTCGTTGCGCCCAAAGTAAAAGGCCGGAAATCATCAGCGAGAAAGCCAGGATGACAGCGATCGTGATGTCGGTGCGCAGGCCCGAAGTGTCGACCGCGCTGCGGATGAGGCCAAGCTCGGCCCGCTCGTCCAGCGCCACCACGGAGATCAGGCCCCATTCCGGGAGGCGCTTCCAGGCAAAATCAACCGGAATATTGTCCACTGAAGAAACACTCCGGTAGGTCTCGTCATCGCTGCGCGCGGGATCGAGGAATGGGCGGTCAGCCGGGGCCTTGCGGCCCAGGGCTTGATCCAGGCTATGGTTGCGGGCGAGAAAGGTGCCGTCGTTCTGGACCAGCGCCACCACATCGCCGGGATCCAGGGAAAGCGCGGCAAATGTTTCCGACAGATAATCCGGCAGCAACCCGATGACGACGACACCTTCGAAATTTCCGTTTTTGCGGATCCCCCGCGAGAGCGGGATCACCCATTTTTTCTCGCCGAGACGCCCTCTGACTGGCTGCCCAATATATAAATCATCCCTGTCGCTGTCCGCGAAGGCACGAAAATGTGGGCGGTCGGCGACATTCACTCCCTGACTGATGCCGTCGGATGAATAAATGACCTGCCCGCCGGCATCGACCACCAGCACCAGATTGACCGCCCCGGACGGCAGGTGTTTGAGGATCAGATCCACCGTCGCGGAGAAGTGCGCGCGGTCATGATCGAAAGCATCTCGTATTTGAAACAATGCGATGTCGAACAGCCGGATTGTCGCCACGGTCAGTTGACCCACGGACCCGGCCAACTGCTTCGCACGCATATCGTTTCGCGCCATTGCCTGCGTCAGGAGTCTTTCCTGCGCCTTCAAGGTGTCGTCTTTGTAGAGAAAGACGCAGACCGCGCTGACCAGAAGGATCGCCGCCGCCAAAACTGCCAAAAGGGAAGGGCGGAATTTCATAAAATTAAACCGGACACACAGAAAACATTTATCTTTCTCGACCAAAGCTGGCCGCAGGCTTACCTATTTTATTCCTTGCCTATCAAAAGAGAAGAGAGACGTCGGTATCGAGTTTATGTTTCTCGACGCCCAGTCTGACCTCTCCTGTCAGATCAATACGGCGGGGCGCCGTTCCCGTCACCAGGGCAGGAAGCCAAGCCGAAGATGAGGTTCGACCTGTAGCGAACATTCGTCAATATTGGTTTTTGCTGGCCCTGATATTCAAAAACAAGGGTGCCCACCAGGCATTTTGACTGGAAGGCACCCTCGGCGAATTCTACAGTAGCCCAAGAATCGATGACGGCACTTGGGCCAGTTGGTTGGCCACGCCGGTCACATCGATGGTCGTTCCATGAGCAACCTCGGTATAGATGCCGCTACTACCAGTCGCACTGTAGAACAGAACACTGTTGGTATGCGTTCCGTTGGTGATGGTTTCTTCAACGAATGAACCGGCCGCCGGCAATCCGGCCGGGACGCTGGTCGGGGTGACAACAGCGAAAGTGTTCGATGAACTCGCCGTGAAGGATGTCAGCGTGGTTCCGCTGGCGTTCACCGGCGTTATTGTCGTTCCCGAACTGGTGATGCTGAATTCGGCGCGATCATTGGGGTTGATATTCAACGCCGTGGTCGCCGAACCTTGTGGGATATAGACAGTGTCGGTTGAAGAAACCACGTAATTAGAACCGCTGGTATTAATATAGGTGATTTTTTGGATGGCGTTGCCGGACACCGAAGTCTGGGTTTCCGCCGCCGTCGTGCCGATGGTCGTCGCCGCGAAGACGGCCGTTGGATTTACCGGTTCGGTATGGCTGCTGCTGACGCTGCCGTAGGAGTCATTTTCCGTGACTGTCGTACCGCTGGTGCCGGTCGTGAAGCTGTAGGTATGGGTTCCGCCATTGGCGGTTGTCGCCGATGGCGAGGTAATGGTGACCAGGGTCTCGGTCAATTGGGTTCCGCCGGCATAGGTCAGGGTTTCCGTCGCCGACGCGGTGGTGATGTTCTCGGTGACCACGACACCGCTGGACCCGGTGACAAAACTGTAGGTCGGCGGCGTGATGGAAGTCGACGAACTGGTGCCGTCATGGGTCGGCAGTGTCGGAGCGGTGATCTGGAACAGGGCCGGCGTGGTGGCAGTGGCCGCCTGCGTTTCGGTGTAAACGATGGTGGTCGTGCGCGTGCCGCTGGTGATCGTCTCGGTCAGAGTACTGCCGACCGCCGTACCCGTCGGCGTGCCAAAGGAATAGGTGGCATTGCTGCCGCCCGCGCCGCCCAGGCATCCCGCTCCAGGCAGGCCGAAGTCAAAGCCCCCGGGTTGGCCGCGCCCGACATCTCCAGCCGGGCCAAGGTCTAATCCACCAAAATGATCGTTGTTCATATGCATCGTGTTAATCCCCGTTTAGCCCGTATTTTCTCCAGGCTGTCCCGCCGTCTGCCGGATCGCCGACGGTCTGACTGTGGCTATCCTAGGTTCGGGGTCGAGAGCATTCTGTGAAACATTTCACAAGGTTAAAAATAAAGTGATCTGGATCACATTTTCGCCTAATCGATTGCCTCTCGCAACCGGCGATGACCTTGCGCGATGCGCCCCAGATAGAAGCGTACGGGGCCGTCCCCGGGAAAGGTCACCGCGAAACGCCGCAACAGGCCGACCGCCTGCTCTGTTTGACCCGACTGCAGCCCTTTATAGGCTTGGTCGTAAATACGGATAAAGCTGTCCGGATAGCAGTCAGGTTGGAGCAGTTCGGTAACGTCCAGGGGGTCCATCTTGCCCTTCACCCGCACCAGCCCCAATGGGCGGATGGCTCCGGCGGAACCGGGATCACACCGCAACAAGGTTTCAGCCGAGACACAGACCCGGGTCCCGAAATCCTTGTTCAGTTCTTCCAGGCGGGCCGCTGCGTTGACCGTGTCGCCGATCGCCGCGTACTGAAAATGGTTGCTGGAGCCGAAATTCCCCACCACCGCCGGTCCGCTGTGCACGCCGATGCGTGTCTGGCCGAACGGTAAACCGGCCGCCATCTGCTCGCCGCGGAAGGCCTCGGCAAAGCTGTCGAGATCGCGCGCGCAGGCCAGGGCCCTTGCCGCATGGTCCGGTTGATCCAACGGCGCATTGAAAAAGGCAAGGATGGAGTCGCCGGCGAATTGATCCACCAGCCCGCCATGGCTGGCGATCACCGCGCTCGCCCCGTCAAAATAGCGGTTCAGGACGGGGGCCAGGATTTCCGGGGCGAAGCGTTCGGCCATGGCCGTGAACCCGGTGACATCGGTGAACAGAAAGGACATGTCGCGGCGCTCTCCGCCCAGGCTCAGGCTGCCGGGATCGGCCGCCAACCGGTTGACCAGGGCGGGGGCCAGGTATCGCGAGAAAGCCCGGCGGATGAAAATGCGTTCGCGTTCGACCGCCAGGAAGGCGCCCAAAGTCGCGGTCAGATAGACCCCGGCGGCGCATAATGCCGGCGGAACCGGATCCAACAACCATTGCCAGCGGGCGTAAAGCTGCCAGCTCGCCGCCATCACGCCGGCCAGGGCAACGGCGCCGACGGCCGCCCCGGCCAGGATGCCGAGGCGCGGCAAGATCAGCAGCAGCGCACCGCCGAGCAGGCCGGCAAGCCCGGCCTCCAGTCCCGGCATCCAATCCGGACGCCGGATGAAATCCCCCGCCAGGATCTGCGCCACCGCCTGCGCTTCCAGCTCGACCCCAGGCCTGACGCCAAGGACCGAGGGACGGAGGTCGACCAGGCCGGAGGCCGAAGTTCCGACCAGCGCGACACGACCGGCCAGACTGCCGGATGACAGCGCCCCCTCCAGGACCCGCCGGGCCGATATCGTCTGGTCGGCGGGAAACCGGCCCAGATGCAGAAGCAAGGCACCGCTGGTATCGGTTGGGATGGACAGAGATCCTGCGGACTGACCGACGCGCACCGCCATGATGCCGCCCCCCCCGCCCATGGCCGGTTCGTCGCTGCCGCCGATGGTCTTCACGAAATAAGTCGATTCCCCGTTAAAGGCCCGGATCGTCTCCAAAACCAGGCTCGGATACATCCTTCCGCCGGCGGCATACAACAGCGGCAGGTGACGGGTCAGTCCGTCCGGCTCCGGGATATTGTTGAGTCCACCCAAACCGGCGAAGGCCGCCTGAAAAATGGACAGCGGCATCACGGCGCCGACAAAAGCCGGCAGCTTCGGCAAGGGGTCGGGGCCGATACTGGCGAAACCGGCCACCGGAGGTCCCGGAGGCGCGATCACGGTCGCCGGCAACTGGGTAAAAGCCAGGCCGCCGACCGTCGGCAGGCGGCGCAGACTGTCGGCAAACGCCCGGTCGCCGGCGGGGTCGGCGCGATCGGTCTCGGCAAATAATATATCGAAGACCACGACCCGGGCACCGGCCGCCGCCAACTGGTCGGTCATCTGTGCCAGAACCCTGCGCGGCCATGGCCATTGGCCCAATTCAGCAAGCGACTGGTCATCGATATCGACGACGACCAACGGAAGCTCGGCCACAGCTCGCGGCATCCGCTGTTCCATCCAGTCGAAGGCCGCATTGCGCATGGCCGGCAGCGGCCATGGCTGGAGCATCGCCAAGGGGGTCAGCAGGACCAGCGAAAACGCCGCGGCGAGCCGCCGCAGCAGCCTGTGCCTGACGACGATGCCGCTACGGCTCATGGACCGGAAGGCGGCAAATGGCCGATCGGCAGTTTTGGAAAGCCCCCGGAACCGGCGGCCGGCCGATCCGGAAGGTGGGAGGGTTGCAGATCCTGCCGGGACATCCGCAGGGCATTCAGGTCGGGAGCCGGCGGCCCCGGCAGCACCAGGCTCGACGCTTGCGGCGAAAAGGCCGGAACCGCGACAGAACCCGGCAAAGCCGGTCCGATCATGGCGGCGGCCGGTTTCACCTGGTTCTTGATATCGGCGGGCACCTCCGCCCCCACCCCCAATGTTGCGGCATTGGGCAGCGCGATGGCGGGCCGCGCATTGGCGGAAACGGCCATGTCGAGTTCGGCTTGCCGTGGCGGCGATGGCGCCAGGGGCAGGCCCGGAGACCCGCCGATGTTATTGGGTGCGGCCTGATCCAACGGTTTCAGCTGTTCCGGAGTAATCCGCCGCGGCTGCGAGGGCAAGCCGTCAACGCCGACCGTTATGCTGTGACCGACCCGGCGGATGACCTCAACCGCGCCCAGCCGCCCGGTCACCGTCAGGCTGTCCCCGAAAAGCAAGGTTGCCGTGGTGCTGCCAGTATCGGGAGCGACCTCGATCATCACGATGGCTCCGCGTATCCCGAGCAGCGCGGTCGGCGTTCGCACCACCACCGAGCCGTCTTTGCTGAGATAGCCACCGATAAAACGCATCAGGCCCCTGGCCATCGACAAGGCGAGATGCCCGCGCCGGCTATCCGCGTCGAAGACAAAATCATCAACGACCACCGAAGCCCGGTTGCCGATGGTGATCGTCGATCCATCGAGGAACAGAAGTTGCGCCCGACCGGAGGAATCGGTGTCTATGCGTTCGCCCTGTTCGATGTCCAGGCCGACCACCAGAGGACGGATGGTTCCGCGGGGAGGCAGGCTTTCCGCGGTGGTGTTGACCGCCGTGGCAACCCCGACCCGGCCGGGCGCCGTCTCGGCGACCGCCGAACCGGTATTCAACGCGAACGCCGCGCAGGTCATCAGGAAATATCGCCGAAGAGCAACGGTCGTCATTTTGATCCCCGTCAGAAATTGTAGAGCATGGCGCCGAGGACCGACAGATTGCCGAACCGGTAATTGGGCAGCGAAGAGTATTCCTCATCCTTGCCCAGTTTTCCCAGCACCGCCCATCCACCGCCGACCGGGGCCAAGACCGAAAGACTGGCGGTCCATTCGGTATCCCGGCGCTTCGTCGCCGGATCAACAGACGGGTCGGCGCCCAGGTAATATCGTCGGCTGACGGAGTACTCGGCGGAAACGGTCCATTTCCCCCCGCCCCAGGGGCTGTCCAGGCTCTTCTCGGCAAAGGGAGAGATCTGCCACTCGGAAAATCTGTTGAAGCCGCGTCGGGCCAGGTTGTCGGCAAGCTGGGCCTTGAAGCCGATCCGCTCGCCGTCGCGTCCCTGCCATGACAGGGTATAGGCCGCCGTGCTCAGCAGGGTATTTTCCTCAGTCGCTGTCGGGTAATTGGCACTGTCGTCGAATGCCCGCTCGAGGGTACTCATGTCGAGGCGGGATGACAGGCCGTCGTCATGGGCACAAGTCCAGGTCAAGCCAAATCCGCCGGACCCGAAATACAGTGAGCTGCCCAGGGCAAACAGTTCGCCGATGGCATAAGGTTCAAGGCTGGACCGCTCGCCAAGCGCCAGACGCGGCCCGCTGGTCAGCCGCCCATAGGAAATGTTCAAATGTTCCAGGCGCTCCTGCCTGGTGGCGTAAATTGTGGCGGTGGTATGCCATCGGCTGGCGTCATCGAGATCATAGAGGTGATCGACAGCGACGAAGGAGAGGAGGTTGGCATCCCCCTTGGGTGTCGTCGCCGCCTGACCAGGCAGGTCGACGCCGAATGAGCGGGCGGTGCCCACCGGACCGGCATTGGCGTTGCTTTGATAAGCGATGCCGCCGGCCAGCAGGGCTGAAAAATGACTGTTGGATTGAGCCTCCGCCATGGCGGCGAGTCCGCCCTCGGCCTGCCGGCGCTGGGTATCGGAAAGCTGCTGGGCCTGGGCGCTGCGGTAATAGGTTTCGGCCATCGAATAGGACCCGATGGCTCTGTACAGCGCCGCCAGACGCAGATGCACCTCCGGTAGATTGGGCGCGACCATCAGCAATTTCGACAGCGCGCCAATCGCCCCTTCGAAATCGCCGGCCTGTTCGGCCGCCGCGACATAGGCCAGGGTCAGGGAGATATCGCCCGGATCACGCAGCATGTTTGCAAATGCCTCGCGCAGAGACTGTTGGCGCCTTGCGTATTCCGCCGCGGATAGGTCTTCCTCCGCAGCCATGGCCGTCGACGCAATGAAAGCGACGGCGGTGGCTGCGCAGATCAGGAGAGCTTGCCGGTTCATTCAGGTGGAGCAAACTGTGGTAAAAGAACGGCAAAATCTATTACCTTCCGCTGGCATGAGCAATGCGGCCTATCGCTTCGAGTAAAAATATTAGTGCCGCGGGCTGTGAAAATCTGTGAAATCTTTCACAGATTCAAATGGTCAATGGCAGGTGCGAAGCCTGTCGCACCGATGTCATTTTGAGTGATGCTGTCCGAAAATGGGGTTTGGTTATGGATAACCCTCTCAGCGAGGATCGCAAGGTAGTCATACTGCGCGGTACTTCTTTGTTTTCCGGATTGACTGATGCCGAAGTCAGCCAGTTAGCCGCAGCAGCCCATGCGCTGCGACTGAAGCCGAAAGAGCCGTTGTTCTTTCGCGGCGACCCTGGCGACCGGCTTTACATTGTCGTTGAGGGCGTGGTCCGCATCGGGTCGATTTCCGCCGAAGGGCTGGAAGTGACCTTGAACCTGATGAAGCCGGGTCAGGTTTTTGGTGAAATCGCCGCCTTCGATGGCAGTGAGCGGACAGCCAATGCATCCGCCATCGACCATGTGGTGCTGCTGGCGCTCGATCGCACCCATCTGATGGAGTTTCTGGCCACCGGGCCCGAGGCCGGCATGCGCCTGATGGCCGCCCTTTGCGAGCGACTGCGCTGGGTGAACGGCCTGCTCGAGGACGCCAACTTCCTTGATATCCCGGCTCGACTGGCTAAGCGGGTGATGTTGTTGGCTTATCTGTTCGGCACCACCGACGACCAGGGACAGACACAGGTCAGCCTGACATTGTCGCAGCAGGATTTAGCCAGCCACATCGGCGCGACCCGCGAAAGCGTCAATAAATTCATCAAAAAATGGGAAGACGATGGCGTGATCCTTCATCATCACCGGCATCTCACCATTCTTGACAAAGACTATCTGATCGCTTTGTACGAACCGCGCCTCCAATGAAGTGGTTAATGAAGTCCATTGGCGACCGAATTGAAACTGGTGTTGAGACTGGTGCCGATGGCGGTGACGGCACCGATGATCACCACGGCGATCAGGGCCGCGATCAGGCCGTATTCTATGGCGGTTGCGCCCCGGTTATTCCGACAGAAAGTACGGACCAGAGTAATAAGATAAGTCGCCATTTGAGCTCTCTCCCTCACGGAAACTCTTGTGGGTAAATCATAGCCACAACTATTACCGAACTTCGCCAGCTCCGGCGATGATGGCCGTCACAGCCTGACGGGCCGTCACTTAATCCCGTCCCGATATTTCCTTCACCCCCGCCTTATCTGCCTTGAACACGTGGTTTATCAACCAGTCGCGCAGAAACGACATCAAGTCCGTCGTCAATGTGGCTTTTCCCGCCCTAAACTCGGCCTGGAAAGCAGCGACCTTGCCGGCCAGTTCGGCATGAATTTTCTTATGTTCCGCTTGACCCTTCAGGCCGCCCTGGGCCCAGATCGCCTCTTCCCTGGCGAAATGCTCGACGGTGTAGGTCACCAGTTTTGCGAGGATGTCGGCGACCGAACCGTGATCCTTCCCCTGCACCATGACCTGATTCAACTCGTTGACATATTGCACCAGCATCTTGTGATCGGCATCGATGACCGGATGGCCGCAGATCCAACCGGGTCCCCATTCAAGAGTGGCGCCCCCACTCTGCAGACCGATCAGAAAATCATCGGCGACCGCCCGCAACGATCCGGCTTCGCGACCGAGCCGGAACGCCTCTGCAAACACCTCCTGCGCCGCCTTGCTGCTTTCAGCGGCGTCGCTGCTGACACCGACAATATTGCGTGCCACCTCGACGGTGCCGTTGTGGGCTTCATGAATATTTCGGGTAATTTCCTGGGTCGCCGATCCCTGTTGCTCGACCGTCGCCGCGATGACACCGGAAACCTCGTCCATTTCGCGAATAATCGACGCAATATCGCTGATCGCCTCGGCCGCCTGCTCGGAATGTTGCTGGACCGACGCGATCTGCGCACCGATTTCTTCGGTCGCCCGCCCCGTCTGTTTGGCGAGGGTCTTCACCTCGTTGGCGACGACGGCGAATCCCTTTCCGGCTTCGCCGGCCCTGGCCGCCTCGATCGTGGCGTTGAGGGCCAGCAGATTGGTCTGGCTGGCGATATCGTTGATCAGTTTGACCACGTCACCGATCCTGGAGGCGGCGTCCGCCAATCCGCGAACCAATTGATCCGTTGATGCCGCCTTGGCCGCCGCATTTTGCGCAATGGCCGTGGCATGCCCGACCTGAACGGCGATTTCCCGGCTTGACGCGGCCAATTCTTCCGAGGCCGCGGCGACGGTCTGCACATTGGCCGCCGCCTGCTCGCTCGCCACGGCCACGACGCCCATTTGCGTGCCCGTCCGCTGCGAGATCTCGGTCATCACCTTCGCATTGCCTTCCAATTGCCCGGCCGCGGAAATCACGCTGCTGATGACTTCGCTGATCCTGGTGTTGAACGTCTCAACTAGGGCTCCCCGGGAGTCCGCGGCCCGCGCCAACTCCGCCTTTTCGATCCTTTGCTGCTCCGCCAGGTCTCTGCCGTGGGCCATATTGGCGCGGAAGACTTCCATGGCGTCGGCCATCGCCCCCATTTCGTCGGTCCGACCGGTGAACGGAACCGCGACATGCAGATCGCCGGCCGCCATCTCCGCCATGACGCCGGTCATTCGGGTCAGCGGTGTATTGATGACATGGTTGAACAACAGGCGGGTCAGGAACACCACGACAAGGGAACAGCCCAGAGCCCCGCCGATCATGAAATAAATGCTTCGCCAAACCTGCTGGTATTCGAGGGCAAGATCGAGGCTAGAAGAAAAGATGGCGACGATCTCGCCATCTTTGCCGTCCATCACCCCGACGTGACAGTTATGGCAAATCTTCTCGTCGGCCGGCCCAAGAACGATGGGAACGCTGTAACGATAGATATTGCCGTCAAGGCGGGCAATCGTCCGACCAGTGCGCAGAACTTCCTCGTCAATGGCATCCTGCGGCAATTTCGCCGTGTGGCTTGGCTCTTCCTTGGCCATATAGGCCTGGGTCGACGGTCCCCAGACGCTCCACAGTTTGCCGCGATATTCCTTGTTGCGCCGCTCAAACCATTTGTTGAACACATCGATGGCGATGTTCTGGCGGTCGGCCCGCCGCTTTTCCATGGCGCTGGACACCAAAGCGTTCAGCGACTTGATTTCGTTTTCGGAAAAATGCTCGGCCTTGGTTTCCAGGGCCATCTGCTGGGTCAGGGCAAATCCGATGATCGCCGCCGCCGAAAGAACCAATGTGCCGATCCCGGCGATGATCATGAAACGTCTGCGAAGCGACATCGAGCATGTTCCTGCTGACGGTGTTCCTGGAGCCAATCGCCGACCATCCGGCGGCATCGGTACTCACGCGCGACAGGAGATTAACAGTTCCGCACCCCCGCTGTAACTGTGTGAATAAAATGTATCGAGAGTCTTTCGTGGGGCGACATCAAAACGATAGGCCTGAGCTATGATCCTTTCGCTGACGCGGTTTCGCAGTCGCGCAGGCCCCGCAGCAGCCAGTCCGGCGGGAAGTCCTGGCCGATGAACACCAGGGTACTGCCGCGCGGCTGATAGGGCCGCCAGACTAGGCCGGCGCTGATCTGCACCGCGCCCTGCACCCCCTGGACGATCAAACGCTGGCGGTGACCCTGGGCGTAAATCACCCCTTTGCACCGCCACAGTTTCGCCCCGAAGCGTTCCTGCAGCGCATCGAACAGCTGGTTCAACTTGTCCAGATCCACCGCCGCCTGGCTGCGATAGACACAGGAGACCACGTCATGAACATGCACCGGCGCCGGCGGCGCGGCGGCCAGCAGGGCCAGTTCGTCGGCCGGGATATAATCCGGGGCATAGGCTCGGGTCTCGAACAGCAGGTCAAACAGTTCCGCCATCGGGATCCGGTGCAGGTCGACCAGCATAACCGGCGCCCGCGGATTGATGCCATGAAGCGTGGCGGTCAATTCGGCGGCGTCCCCCGTCAGCAGGTCGCCTTTGGTGATCAGCAGTCGGTCGGCATGGCCGATCTGGGCGCGGATCTCCGGCCGGTCGGCGATCATTCGGTGATGCCCATCCACCAGGGTGATGGTTCCGTCGAGATGAAACAGGGTCTGCAGGCGGGTTTCGGCGAGAAAGGTCTGGATCACCGGTCCGGGATCGGCGATCCCGGTGGTCTCGATCAGCACGCGGTCGAAGGCGATGCCGCGGCCGGCCAGATCCTGCAGCGCCCGGGCCAGGTCACCGCGCACCGAGCAGCAGAGGCAACCGTTCTGCAGCAGGATGATGGTCTCGTCGCCGCCGGTGGCGAGGAATTCCCCGTCGACGCCCACTTCGCCGTATTCGTTCTCGATGACGGCGATACGGGATCCGTGGCTTTCCTTGAGGATACGATTGATCAGCGTCGTCTTGCCGCTACCGAGAAAGCCGGTGACGATGGTCACCGGCGTGGTGAAGCGCGTCATCCGCGAACCACCACCAGCGGCGTCTTGTAAACGCCGCGCGGCACCGAGCCCGGCGCCAGCAGGTTGACGGCTATGCGCACCTGCAACTGGCTGCGGATGAACTGCCCGATCTCCTCGGCCAGCGCCGGATAGGCCGAGGGCGCGACCTCCGCCGTCGCTTCCACATCCACCGGGATCGCCTCGTCGAAGCGCACCTGGTCGGCGCGGTCCTTCCAGATGCGCAGCATCGGCGACACCTTGCCGGCGAAGCGCTGCAGGATCAGATCGCGAATGGCCGTCGGAAAGACGTTCATCGCCTTGTAGATCAGCATGTCGTCGGTGCGGCCGATGCAGCGGATGCGCGGGCTGGTCCGCCCGCAGGAGCAGCTGGTGGCGGTGACCAGGGCATGATCGCGCGAGCGATAGCGGACCAGCGGCGTCGCCTCGCGCTCGAAGGTGGTGTAGACGATTTCGCCGGTGGCTCCCTCCCGCCAGGGAAGGATGGCGCCGGTTTCCGGGTCGATCAGCTCGATGGCGACATATTTCTGGGCGTTGAAATGCATGCCGTTGCCGGCCGCGCATTCCCCCCACAGACAGGAGACGACGTCGCCCAGCCCCATCACCTCGCTGAGGCGGGTGATACCGAGCCCGTCGGTTATCCGCTCGCGGATGCTGGCTTCGTTCAAGCCCGGCTCGCCGCCCAGGCAGACGGTACGCAGCGACGAGGCGACGCCGGTTTCGCGGCCGATGGCGTCCCAGGTCTCGGTCAGATGCAGCCCGAACGAGGTGGTGGCCAGCAGCGCCGAGGCGCGTAGACGCCGCATCTCGCGCAGGATCCGCTCGGTGGGAAAGCCGCCCAGCCAGCACAGAGTGGCGCCGATGCGGCGAAAGCCGTCGGCATAAGGCATCCCGCCGGCCACCATGGGCAACCCGACCAGATGGGCGATGACGTCGGTTTTGCGCACTCCGGCGGTGAAGAAGGCATTGGCGATGGCGTCGGTCCACACCTCAAGGTCAGCGCCGGTCAGCGCGTAATACATCGGCTTGCCGGTGGTGCCCGAGGACGATACCGCCTGGACGATGTCGGCCAGCGGCGCCCCCTGATTGGCGCCGAAGGGGCGCAGATCGTCGGCCTGGTCCTGCGCCCAGCGCACATCGTCCTTCATGGTGAAGGGCAGCCTGGCGAGATCGGCGAACCCGGTCAGCGACAGCTCCTGGTGCCCCAGCAGCCGTCCATAGAGGGACGAACGCGCCGGCAGGCCGGATAGCATAGCGGCAATGCGCCCGGCCTGCCAGTTTTCGACCTCGGCCCATGGCAGGGTTTCCAGGGATGCGTTCCAGTATTCCTCAGCCATGGCGAACCCTTTCCACATCCGTTAGCAGGGCAGCGACGGGCCGCTCCGCCGGCACTTCCGCCTCGCTGAGGATCACAGCGCCGCCGGACGGCCCCGGCCAGGCGGCGGGATCGCGGGACCAGGTCCGACCTTGCGGACGGATCGGCGGCAACGGCGGCTGGCCGGCCGCCGGGCAGCCGATGGTCTGCGCCGGCCAGGCGCGCACCGGCTGAACACCCTCCATCACCAGCAACGGCGGAATGCGATGAAAGCGGGCGACATTGCCGAGTGTGCCCAGCGCGCCGCGCCAGTGGTCGTCCTCCTCCTCGGTTGGCCTTTCGCGCTCATGGACCGACAGCAGATGCACGCCGGACTCGGCGTAGAGCCGGGTCAGGCCGGCGAGGATCTGGCCGGCGGTTTCGTAAACCGCCTCGCCGGTGCCGGTCATGCCGCCGGCCCGCAGCTGCGCCGCCAGGGTCGCCGGCCCGGTCAGCCCGACGGCGATGACGGTGTCGCCGCGATCAGTGGCGGCGATCTGGCGGATGGCGTCGAGCCCGGCGGCGATCCGCGGATGGGCCTCCAGGACCGCCAGATCACCGGTGGCGGCCTCCACCTCCATGCCCGACGGCACGGCGCAATACAGACCGTCGAGATTTAACATGCGCCGCAGCTCGGTCAGGTTCTTGCGCAGCCTGGTGCCGTCCAGGGCCATCTCGGCCGGAGCGATGGCGTCGATCTGCGCCGCGCAACCGAACAGCAACGGCAGGAACAGGGGAGGATGAGGCTTGCCCGCCCCTCGCGCCAGTTCCTGCAGGCGCCGCCGCCATTCCATCGTTCAGGCCCTGTGCAAAGGCTGGACGGTCTTGGCGTCAGGCCAGGAGCCGTAATAGAGGAGGATGTCGTCCGCCGGCTTCAGCTTCAGCCATTCCTTCTCGAACTCGTCATAGGGAACACCGCGGGTCTTGCGGGCCGCCAGCTCGTCTTTGCGCAACTGCTCGGTCTCCTCGCGGTCGATGCGGCGAAGCGTCGGGTTCCACGCCGCCTTGTAGACCTGGCGCACCGTGTGCGGGGTCATCACTCCCTTCAGCAGGTCGGTCTCCAGGGATTTCGCATCCCGGTCCAGGGGGTCGCCATAGCCGGTGCCGCCGCAGGAAAAGGCGAAGGTCACCACATCGCCATTGTTGTAGGGCCGCACCGAACGGCCCTGGAACTCGATCTCATAGCTGCCGTCGATACTGCGCTCGGTGAGCAGCGATTCGACATCGAGATTGAGCTTGTCGCTGCCCGAAGCCAGCAGTTCCTTGACATTGGACTGACGGATGCCGATGCCGGGCACGGTGCAGGGCGCATAACCGCCGAACAGCGGCTGCGGCGTCTGCAGCTTGGTGTTGTCGGCGATGGCCATCATGTAAAGGGCCGGCACGTGATGGGCCACCCACAGCTGGGCGGTGCCGACGCCGCCGCGGTATTTGCCATGGCCGCAGGAGTCCTTCCAGTGGTTGGACAGCGGCACCAGCAAGGGGAATTCGTTCTCGACGGTTTCCGTGTTGGGAGCGCGGCCGAAGGCGCACCAGGGGAACCCGAAAGCATCCATGCCGTCCTCGGTGGGACGCGCCCCTTGGCCCTCGGTATTGATGGAATAGGCCAGCATGTCGGCGAACAGCGCCCCCCACTGGTTCTGTCCGGCCACCACCAGGGCATTGCCGCCATTGCCCATGGAAGCCCCCGCCTGGGTCCATAGCGGGGTGGAAAACATCGCCTTGGCGCAGACATTATGCACCGCGCTCATCACCCCGGTGGAAATCATCACCGAACAGGAGGTGGCGGCGCGGGCATCAGGGCTGAGACAGGTCCGCTCGCCGAATTTGAAGTCGATGCAGGCGAAGGTGCCGTTGCTGATGGGCAGCGCGTGGAACAGGTATTCGTAAATATAGTTGGAGAAATGGGCGATGGCCGCCTGCGGATGGGCATTATAGGGCGACGGCGTTTCCGGCCCGGTTTCCGACAGATCCACCAGGATGCTGTCGCCCTTCTTGATCATGGTCATGTAGCAGGACCGCACCAGGCCCTGCTTCAGCCCGACGGCGTCGCTGAAGGTGACGCAGCGATATTTGCCGTCCGGCCATTGCTCCACCAGTTCCTTGGCACCGGCCTCGGCCACCTGCAGCATCTTGCGGAACAGACCGGCGACATAATCGGCGCCGTCGCGCTCGCACAGTTCGATGATGCGCCGGCGCACACGGTCGGCGGTCGTGCAGCGGGCCTTAAGATCCACCGCGATCATCGACGGCGCACGGATGCCGAAGGCGGTGAACATGGTGACGATATCTTCGCGCAGCTTGAAATTCTCGCCGATGCGGATCGGCGGCAGGTTCATCCCTTCCTCGAAACGGGTGGTCGCCGACACCGGCATGCCGCCCGGCTCGATGGCGCCGGTCTCGGTGGTATGCACCAGGGCCACCGTCCAGGCCACCAGTTTGCCCTCGAAAAACACAGGCATGCAGACCATCTGGTCGGGGTTGTGGACGCCGCCATAGACGGCATCATTGGCGAACCACAGATCGCCGTCCTTCAATTCGGAACCGAAGGTCTCCAGGATGTATTTGATGATCAGCGGCGGAATCACCGCATGCAGATAGGTGCCGCAGGAACCGTTGATGATGTCGCCGCCGGCCGACATGATGGCCACCAGCGAGTCCCCCGCCACCCCCATGGCGCAGCGGCAGGAGCGGACGAAGACGTCCATGCCCTCGTCGAGGATGTCGTTGGTGCGCTGGAAGCCGATCTCGAACTGCGCCGGGCCGATGGCCGCCGCCAGTTCCAGTTCGCGCGGCGTGGCGGGACTCGGTTTCAGCCAGGCCAGCTTCTGTTCCAGGGTGGGGATAGCCATTACTTTCTCTCCTCGAGAATACCCAAACCATGTTCATCGATGGTCAGCCGGAGCGCCGGCGGCACGACGATGGTGGTCAGTTCGGCCTCGACGATCGCCGGGCCATCGATGACATTGCCCGCCTGCAGCAGTTCGAACTGATAACAAGGGGTGTCGTTCCACTGCTTGATCGACGGCCAATAGGCCTTGCGGCTGCCCAGCAGCGCCGCCCCGGGATCGGGCGACTGCAACGGGTAGACCGGCACCGGCGGCTTCCAGGTGGGGACGGTGACCTTCAAGACAAAATTATCGAGGAACACGCCGCCCGGCTTGTTGACCACCAGCGGGCTGAAGGCGTCCGAGAATTCCTGCTCGAAGGCCTGGTAGACCGCCATTGCGTCGGCCTGGCTGGTGATGCGGACCAGCGGCGAGGACATGCGCTTCAGATTGACCTGGCCGCCATACAACATGTCCAGTTCCAGGCTGAACACCGCGTCTTCGACGTCCAGCCCCTCGGAATGCAGTTCCTGATGGGCATTGGCCACCATCTGATCGACGGTGCGGTTGAACTGCTCATAGTCGATAACCAGTTTCTCGGTGATCGGCTCCATGAACACCATGCGCCTGGACTGCTCGTAGAGATGGACGATGTCCATGATGGACGAGCCCATGGCGCAGAACACCGGCGCCGCCGGGAACACCACCGCCTTGGGGATGTCGCCCTTCAGACCGGCCATATGGGTCGGACCGGCGCCGCCGAAGGCGAAGAGGACGAAATCCTCGGGATGGTAGCCGCGCATATGCACTTCGCGCTTGATCGCCGAGGCCATGTTCTCATCGACGATCTCGCGGATCAGCGAGGCCGCCTCGATGACCTCTATCCCTAAGGGCTGGGCGATCTTTTCGCGGATGGCTTTTTCCGCCTTGGCCTTGTTGAGCGGCATGCGCCCGCCGTAATAGGTGTCGGGATTGATATAGCCCAGCACCACATCGGCGTCGGTGACCGTCGGCTCGGCACCCCCTAAGTCATAGCAGACCGGTCCCGGCATCGAGCCGGCGCTTTTCGGCCCAACCTCCAGGCGGCTGCCGCCGCGATCGACCTTGGCGATGGAACCGCCGCCCGAGCCCACCGAGATGGTCTGCATCATGGTGACATTGACCATCCATTTATCGATCACCGGGCGGAAGGTGTAGTTGCGGACGCTGGATTCCACCACCAAAGCGACGTCGAAACTGGTACCGCCGACATCGCCGGCGACCACATTCTTGTAGCCCAGCTTGTTGGCGAAATAAGCCGACCCCATCAGCCCGGCCACCGGCCCGCCGTTGAAAGTGCGCGAGGCCGGGGTTTTAAAGATGTCGGCGCTGCCGCCGGAATTGTGGATCATCAGGAAGGCGCCGCGATAGCCCCGGGCCCGCAGCTTGTCCCAGGTGGCGCCGATATCGTTCTGCATCGATTGCTGCAGATAGGCGTCCAGCACCGCGGTCATGGTGCGTTCATATTCGCCGATCTTCGATACCACCGAGTGGGACATCACCACCGGCACGAAACCGATGTGATATTCCTTGTATTCCTCGCGGATGATTTCGCGGACCCGCTTTTCATGCGCCGGGTTCATGAACGACCACAGCAGCGAGACGACGATGGCGCGGGCGCCGCGGTCCATCAGCAAACGCAGCTTGGTCCGCACATCCTCTTCGTCGAGCGGACGCAGCACATGGCCGGCGCTGTCGACGCGCTCGCGCACGCCAAGGATGAGATCGCGCTCGATCAGCGGCAGCGGCTTGTTCTGGGTGGCGATATTGCGCCGCTCGGCCACCCGTTTGCCGTCCACCCATTGGGCGCCGCGGCCGATCAGGATGGCGTCCTCGTGACCCTCGGTGGTCAGCAGGCCGATGCGCGGTCCCTGGCGCTGCAACAGGCGGTTCAACGCCACGGTGGTGGAATAGCGGATGATGTCGATCTTCGGCAGCAGTTCCTCCACCGACAGCCCGACCTTGTCGCCGCCGGCCTCCACCGTGTTGAGGAAGCCCACCGACAGGTCATGGGGGGTGGTCGGGCATTTGGCGATATGGCGCTCGCCGTCCATGGTCAGCACCAGGTCGGTGAAGGTGCCGCCGACATCGATGTCGATGGAATTGACGGCGTCCAATGTGGTCAGGGTACTCATGCCCGCTTCTCCGTCTGCACCTTGACCAACTTGCCGCCGACAACTGTGATCTCGCCTTTTTCCAGGCGCGCCTTCAGGCTGTCGATGTCGACTTCGATATCGACGGTGATGGGATGCCCCGGCGGCAGATATTCGGTCTCGATCTGCCGCGAGCAGTTCGGGCAGTAGAATTCGACGATGCGAACCCAATTGGCGTCGGGGGCGAAACTATAGGGACCGTCAATCACCGGATTATGAATTTCTTCCGGCAGGCGTTGGGCCACCATGCAGCCCCGTTTATAGTTCTCTCGGGCGGAAATCAGCCTGGTGCCGCAATCATGGCAGTACCAATGCTCGTCATTCAGATCGAGATCGAGATATTCGGTGAAGCGGATACGCTCATACATTGCTTTATCTCCGGCTCAGTTCGGCATTGCCGAAATCGTCGACCTTGAGCTGCCAGCCCGGGGGGACCGGGCAGGTCAGGGTATTGCCGTTGATGACGGCCGGACCGACAAGACTGTCGCCCACATTCATCGATTCCCAGTGACCAACCGGCGCCGGCGTGTCGCCGGTGCCGTTGAAACGGATCGGACGGTGGACCGGGGCCTCGGCGGCGACGGTCTTTGAGCGCCGCTTCATGTGATAGCTGCCGATAGCCAGCCGGCTGGACAGCCGGACGCCGAGTATCGGCCGCCGCGAGGCGGCGGATTCGTCCAGCGCCTTGCTGATCGCCTCGAAGGTTTCGCCGATGCCGCTATGTTTGCATTCGACACGCAGCGTGGTGATGTCGGCTTCGCTCTCGCCCAGGTCGATATCCCAGTCATAGGTGGCCTTCGACGGATCGAAACTTTCGCCGCGGAAATCCCTTTCGGCCTGGGTCTGCAATTCGGCAACGACCGGCAGCAGGCGGTCTTTCGACTGGGCGCTCCAGGTCATATCGACCCCCCGCTGATAGACATGCAGGACATCGGATATGGACGAGCCGAAGGCGCTGAACACCGGTCCCAGGTCAAAGGCGTAGGCGTCTTTCATGGCCAGCCGGTCAGCGACAAAGGCGGCGAACATCGGGCCGTTGCCGCCGAAGGCGAACAGGGCGCAGTCGCCGGCATCGAGATGGGCCTCGGCCAAGGTCGCCCGCAGCAGGTCGGCCATCATCGCCACCGCCTCGTCGCGGATCGACAGCGCCGCCACCTCCACCGACACCCCCAGCGGCTCGGCCACGGTCTTGCGGATCGCCGCGGCGGCCAATTCGATATTGAGCCGTCGCCGTCCGCCAAGGAAGTTCCCCGCATCCAGGTAGCCGAGGACCAGAAGCGCATCGGTCAGCGTCGCCTGATCGCCGCCCAGACCGTAACAGGCCGGCCCCGGCGCCGCCCCCATGCTCTCCGGCCCCAGCGTCAGGCCACCGGATTTGACCCGCGCCACCGAGCCGCCGCCGACCACGGCGGAGCGCAACATGGCAAACGAGGTCTGCACCGGCACTTCCATCAGTTCGCCGCCGCGCTGGAACAGAGGCTGGCCCTCGCGGATGATGGAACATTTGGTGGTGGTGCCGCCGACATCGAAACAGATGACGTTCCGCAATCCGTAAAGACGGGCCATATAGGCGCCGCCGAAAGTGCCGAAGACCGGTCCGGATTCTATGGTGTCGACGGATTTCGTCTTGCCGATGCGGGCGACGCCGCCATGGGTATTGCCGATCAGCAGCGGGCCGCGCCAGCTGTGCTCGTCACGCAGCACGTCCTCGGCCTTGTACAGCGAGGTGGCCAGCTGCGCATGGGTATAGGCGTTCATCAGCGAATAATGCACGCGGGTCTGGTCATGGCGCAGCGGCGCCATTTCGCTGCCCAGCAGCACCGGCACGGCACCGATGATGTGGTCGGGATACTGGCTCTCGATGACCGCCTTGATCTCCCGCTCGGCGCTGTTTTCCGGATAGGAATTAGCCAGGCAGATGCAGATCCGTCGTACGCCGCTTTCCAGCAGTTCCTTGACATTGGAGAGGATGTCCACCGCCGTCGGATTGGCCGGCAGGCCGATGACATTGGCCTGCTCCACCAGTTCGCCGATGACCACCGACCGCGAGGAACCGTAAAGGGTCTCCTCGGCGCCCTTGGCCACCAGCAGGCCGACCTTGGATCCGCGCCGCTCGCCCAGCACATTGGTGGTGATGGTCGACGACCAGCGGATCAGGTCGACCTTCGAGAGGAATGCCTCAATGTCGGCGAAACCTAGCTTCTTGGTTGCTTCCGCCAGACAGCCGACAAAGGAAACCGTGTAGTCGTGCGGCGTGGTATCCACCTTGAAGGCATGAAGCTCCTCGCCGCCCGAAACCAGGGCATCGGTCATCGTGCCGCCGGTATCGATGTCCACTGTGTACATGCGCAATCCTCTCAGCACCGTTCGCCGGCCACTTTAACGATTGGTGACATGAAAGGAATCAGGAGCGACCACTTAGGGTGCTAAAGAAAACCCGTAATGCAGCGCAGCATTTCTAGGCCGACACCGGTTCTGTGATCCAGCTTGCCGAGGCGGGATCGATGATGCCGCCGACGATCTCCATGTGGCGGTCAATGACCACGAAGTCTCTTGAATTGAGAGTGGCGACGGCGGCTCCGATGGTGTTTGCCTGAACGGCAAGGAAGACATCCGCCCCCGTCTTGGGCTGGTTCTTTTCGTTCCTCCCATTGCAGAGATGGCGTAGCTCAGGGATGGCCGACAGCCTGGCGAAGACCTGCCATTCGGCGTGCGATGGAGTGATGATCGCGTCCTCATAAATCGAAAGAATATTACTCAGAGCCTGCCTGAGAGCCGCTGCCGCAGACGGATTTCTCGCCTCGAGCAATGCAATACCGCGGTTGATCTCGGAGATCGACACCGATGAAAGGAACACCGGCTCTTGCCCCAGCGAACGCAGCCACGCCTCGATCCTTTGGCGTCGTTTGCGAACCGGCGCGGCCATCAATTCGCTGATGACGTCGGTATCAAGAAGGTAGGACGCCAAGCTCACTTGCCCTGCGCGTCACGCATGGCCTGGAGCCACTGTTCCGAGTCGTCTTCACCGAGGCCCGTGTCGAGGTCGGCGAGATATTGCGCCAGGCTCGGACGGCTGCTCAGAAACAGTTCCTTCGAGACCAGAACGAATTCGGCACCATCGCTCTGGCGTTCAATCTGAATGATCTGTCCAACCGCCGCATCGTTCAACAAGTTGGAGAAGTTGGCCCGGGCCTCACTGGAAGACCACTGTCTGGACATGGTGACGCCTCATCCTGATATTCCTGCAGGTTAGCACAACCATTCGACTTGTACAATCTCGTTGTACAACAATACCCGAAACCGCGGGCCGGACGGCCCTCACTGCAGGCAGGCGGTCTGCCCGGCCAGGCAGACCGACCGGCATGGCCAATCGATGGCCCGGAGGCAGCCTGGACGGGAGGAGCCGTTCAGGATAGAGGGATGATGCAGGATACCGCGCAGACCGGGACGCAACGCGGCGCGTCATAACGGCCGACGCATTCGGTGCATTTGCCGGCATCGATGACGTACTGCCCTGGCCCCGGCGCGATGGCGTTGTTGGGGCATTCGGCGACGCACATGTCGCAGTTGATGCAGTCCGCGGTTATCTGCAGCGCCATCTCACACCGCCAGGAAATGGATCTGAGCCAGACATTTCTCGATATGCGCCGAGATGTCGCGGCAGTTGCTTTCGTAAACCGGCAGAGGATCCCGGCCGCTCTTCAGCCCCTCGGCGATCGCCATGCCGCAGCGCCAGCCGCTGTCGATGGCGGCGCTGATGCCCTCGCCGTTGAGATAGATATGGCCGGCCGCCTCGCCGGTCAGCAGCACCCGTCCCTCGCCGAGGAACGGCGGCGCCAGGGCCAGCTGACAGCCTTCGTCGCGCCATTTGTCGCCCAGCCGCACATCGAATTTTTCCGCCAGCAGGGCCTTCAGCTTCTCGATCGACTCGCGCAGATTGCGGCCGCGGAAGCCGCCGACGCAGAGCAGCAGATAGTCGTCCTTCTGATGGATGCAGTTCAGCATCTCGCCGATGTCCTTATCGAAGATCACCGTCCACGATCCCTGCTTCAGCTTGCCCAGCGACTCCAGTTTGAAATAGCTCTGCAGGATGGCGACGCTGGCCCCGGCCGGGTCACTGCCGGCCGGCCGCAGGATACGGCGCACCGCCGAAGCGCCGCCGTCGGCCCCCACCAGATACCGGCAGCGATAGGCGGTGTCGCCGGCCTGCACGGTGACATGGTCGCCGTCGACGGTGAAACCGGTGACCCTGGTCTGATCACGCCAGGGGGCGCCGGATTCATCAAGCAGCCATTTGTCGAAGCTGTTGCGCCAGACGTTCTGGAAGATCGACGGAAAGACTTCGCCGTCCTTGGGAATTTCCCAGACATAGGGCTTGTAGCCGCTGACCGGATCCCATTCGCGGACGTCTTTGGCGTCGATATATTTGTCGTTCGTGCAATAGACCGAGTCCGGCGCGTCCTTGCCGAAATATTTGCGCAGCAGCACCTGGGTCTGGCCGAACAGCACGGCCGAGCAGCATTTGTAGCGGGGCAGCGCGTCCCGCTCCAGCACCAGGACGTCGACACCCTGATTGCGCAAGGCCTTGGCACAGCCCGAACCGCCGGGTCCCGATCCGACAATAATTACATCATGTTGTTCCATGGATTTCCCCCAATTAACTGACTGTCATACCGCCGCCGCATCATAATTCGGGAAAGCACCAACATCGACGAAACTTTGCAGGAACTGCATCCCCCAGGCTCGCATAACGGGCGCACCAGGGGAATCCACTATGGCACTCATCTGTTAGATTTTAACCACTAGTACAGGGTCAGAGGGAGCGCAGGCCCATCATGTTGCGGACCTGGTTATGGGCGGCATCGTCCAGGGCCAAACCCTCGCCGATCCGCTCCAGCAGCAGCGGCTTCTCGTCGGGAAAGCGGTAGCCTTCGTAGTCCTGGCGGAACAGGAGATCGCCCCGGCGGTCGGCCCAGGCATTCATCGCATGGTCGAAGCAAATCCGCGACGTCACCTCGAGCCCGCCGATCATCACCGCCAGTTCCTCCAGTCGCTGGCGTGGCGAGGACAGATGCAGACGCCCCTCGGCGATCTCCTCGAACAGGGGTGTCCCCCTGCGGGGCGCCAAGGGCCGGGAGCGGATATAATGAGGATTGATCGCCGACAGGGCGCTGGCCGTGTTCTCGGCATGTTGGCGCCAGCGCTCCCGCCCGCCGAGATCCGGCATCCAATATTCCGAGACCTGGAACCCGGCGGCGACGGCCTTTTGTCCCCCCTCGATCTGTTCCGCCCTGGTCACCCCTTTGCAGATAACGGCAAGCAGTTCGTCATCCCCGCTCTCGAGGCCGATATGCAGGCGATCCAGGCCCGCCTCGCGGATCTGGCGAAGCTCCTCCGCGGTCTTGCGGGCCACGGTTTTCGACCGGGCGTAGCAGGTCACCCGGGTCAAGGAGGGGAGGGTTCGCCGCAGATGCCCAAGAACATCGATCATCTCGGGGGCGCGCATGATCATGCTGTCGGCATCTTGCAGGAACGCCGTCTGTCCCCCGGAGGAAAGCCAGTTGAAGACGGTTACGAAACTGGCATTGCCCATCAGGTCACGGCCCTCGGCAAGCAGAGCCTCGGCCGTCTCGCCGGTAACCGGGCCGGTTACCCCGAGTTTTTCCGCTACGGCCAGGATTTCGTCGCGGATTGCCGCGATCTGGTCGATATCATGCTTGACCTCCGCCGCCGGTCTGAAGGCGAAGCGCTGTTCCTTGTACATTTCGCAAAACGAGCATCGGTTCCACGAACAGTTCTCGGTTACCCGCAGCAACAGGGAGGCGTTGCCGCCCTCGCTGGGTGGCCGGTAGGCGCCGATCTGGAAGGACAACCGGCGCAGCCTCTCAATATGCTCGCCAAGCCCAACGCGGTTCGCTGTCAATGTGCCCCCCTGACCTTGCCGGAGTGATTAAGCCAATCCCTGGTCGAACCGTCTATACGGTAAGGGCACTGGTAGCGATCAGGTAACCGGTCCATTTATCATTTAATGAAATTGTTAATGGGCTGCAACGTAATGTCCACCCTCAGGCTGGCCCGCCTCCAGGAGCTCACCGCGTTCAAGCACCGGCAAAGCGCCCTGGACCACAGCAACCGCGCCCTGGCATTCCTCAGCGGCAGTATCTGCAGCCTTCTGCACGCCATCGATACCGCGACCCTGTCCGAGGAAATCTGCCGGCTGGCAGTCGATATCGGCGGCTATTATCAAGCCGAGATCGACCTTCCCGCGCAAAATGACCTGCCGCCCTTGCGCGTGGCCGCCTATGCCGGAAATGCCGGGCCCGCCGACCCGGTGGCGGCGGCCTCCGCCCCGTCGTCGATCGCGCTGGCGCTCCGCCTCGATGACCGGATCCTGGGAGCGCTGACCCTTTATGCCGATACTGCCGACGCTTTCGACGAAGACGAATCGAAACTTCTGATGGAAGTGGCGGCTGAACTGGCCTTCGGCATCGAAACACTGCATACGCGCCATGCCCGCCGCCTCGCCGAGGGCATGCTGGAACATCTGGCGCATACGGATTTCGTCACCGGACAGGCCAACCGCGCCACCCTGACACAGGTCCTGGCCACGGAATTTTCCTTAAACCGCCCCGGTGCCTTGCTGTTTATCGACCTCGATCGCTTCAAGGAAATCAACGACACCCAAGGCTATGCCGCCGGCGACACGGTGCTCAGATGCCTGGCCGAACGTCTGGCCACCGGCCTCAAACAGGGCGAATTGCTGGGCCGGATCGGCGGCGACGAATTCGCCCTGCTGGCCCCGGGGGCCGATCGGACGGCGGCGGCCGACATCGCCAGAAGAGTTTCCCGGCTGTTGCTGCGTTCCTTCCACGTTTCGGATCTGGAAGTCTCTATCGGGGCACGGGTCGGCATCGCCCTGTACCCGGAAGAACGGTCGACCCCTGAAGAAGTCTTCGCCGATGCCGGACTGGCCAGCCGCGAGGCCGAAACGACGCCAGGTGGCTTCCGGTTTTACCTCCCACAGATGAGCGACTCGCTGAATGAGCGCCGGGACATCGCCCGTCGCCTTAAACTCGCGGTGGCTGAAGGTCGGCTGCACCTTCACTACCAGCCCAAGGTCGACATGGTGAGTTCGAGCCTGGTCGGTGCCGAGGCCCTGTTGCGCTGGCACGAACCCGACCGCGGCTTCATCAGCCCCGGCCATTTCATTCCCATCGCCGAAGAGCGTGGGCTGATGCCGGATCTCGGCAAATGGACCCTTGCCGAGGCCTGTCGCCAATTATCGGCATGGAAGTCGGCCGGGCATGCGATGCCGGTCAAACTGGCCATCAATGTCTCAGCGATGCAATTCAAGGCGGCGGATTTCCTGCCGTCGGTGTCCATGGTGGTGGCGAACGCCGGCTGCCAGCCCTCCGATCTCGAGATGGAGATTACCGAAAGCGTGCTGGCCGCCGAGGGGCACGCCGCCATCGCCACCACAAAGAGCCTCGCGGAACTGGGTTTTGAGTTTGCCATCGACGACTTTGGAACCGGGTTTTCCTCGCTTGCCTATCTTTCCCGTTTTCCGGCGGGAACTCTGAAGATCGACATTTCCTTCGTGCGCAACATGTTAAAAAACCGCCGCGACCACGCCATTGTCCAGACCATCATCGCCATGGCCAAAAGCCTGGGCCTGGCCTCGGTGGCCGAAGGCGTCGAATTGCAGGAACAGGTCCGGGCCCTGACGGACCTGGGCTGTACGGTGGCTCAGGGCTATCTTTTCGGCCAACCCGAACCGGCCGCCCTTTTCGCGCAACGCTGGCTGCACCCGATCAATAGCGGAAACCAATGGAAAAATAAGGACGGATCGGATCGGCGTTCACCGTCGGTCGGGGACCGGACAGCGGATGCGCCAATTCGACATTCGCATTGATGCCGCTGTCCCAGGCGAATCGCAGACCACCGCCGGTCGAGGTCAAATCGGAATAGGTATTGGCAGAGGATGGACTGTCGGAGGCCGGGGGGTGACCGGACCGGTTCCACACCTTGCCATTGTCGAAAAAGCCGTAAAACTGAAGGTTGGAGTTGAAGAGAAGTTGGCTGCGCATGTCGTAACGCAGTTCCAGGGTTTCGCCGAGACCGTGATCCCCGGAAACCTGTGCCGGGTCGAACCCGCGGCCGAATTGGGTACTGCCCATGGCGAATTCCTCGCCGGCCAGTTCCCGATTGAAGGAATACTGACCGCCGACGGCGCCATAGGCACTCCATGGGCCGGAGATCGACTGGATCCGGTGGAGATCGAGAGTCAGCTTGGTAAATTGCGGATCACCCTCATGGGTAACCCCGCCGGCGGTCCCCACCGGCAGGGTGGCTTTTGCCGATCCCAGGCCGGGAAGTCCGCGCGCGGCGCCGACGACGGCGGAATTGACGCCGTTCAGCCAGTTGGACTGCGACCAGATCACCTTGGCGTCGACAACCCACCAGCGGTCGGTGCTCAACCTTTGGCCCCGCTGATCGATGGTCGCTTCCTTCCAGGACAGGCCGCCGTCAAGGATCAGGTCGACCGCCCGGCTGCGGATCACCGGAAAGGACACCCGCTGCCCGGCGATCAGACTGCGGGTCTTGACGTCGTTTTCCCGGAGATCGAGACCGGGCAGGCCATGGCCGCGATCGACCGAGGAGGTCAAGGTCAGCGGCCCGACCGGCTGCAGATAGCGCAGACGGAGGTCGTTCTGGCGAACGTAATCGGGGCTGGTGGTCACCCCCAAGGCCAATTGTTCACCCTGACCAAACAGCGAATTGGTCACGGCATCGGTCGACAGGGTCCAGGGGCCGGAATAGCGCGAATTTCGATTGTCCACCGAACCGACGATCTCCGCCCGGTTGCGATCGATATTGACCACCAGGTCGGCGGCCCCCGGCTCGTCGGGCGAGGGACGGACCAGGCCGACGCCCTTGATCCCGGGCATGTCGTTGACCAGAAGCATCGCCCGTTCGATCGTCGATTCGCGCAACGGCCGGTCATTGGCGATGGGCGTCAGAATATTCGACAGCCGCTCCCGGAGACCGCCGTCGACCCCTTCCACCGTTATGGTCTTGATGAAGCCTTCGACGACGGTGATGTGAAAGATGCCGTTGCGGGTCTTTTGCGGTGGAACGAAGGCACGGACCAGAAGAAATCCTTTCTCGCGGTATTTGGCTTCGATCCGTTCGGCGACGGCGATGATGTCGCCCAGGGTCACCTCTTTTCCTACCAGTTCGCCGGTCAATGGCGACAATTCCTGAGGACTGACCTCCACCGCGCCGTCGACGACGATTTCCCGAACCGTGAAATGCAATCCTTCCACATCCCGGGGCATCGGCGTGCGATACGGCTCGGGAAAGGAAAACTCGAATTCGCCTTTTGGCGGCAGAGACGGCTGCGGTGCCTGACGCCCCGGTTCGACGGTATGCGGCAGCGGTGCCGGCACAGCCGCCGGACCGGCCGCCTGCGCCGTGCCGGCCAGGCAGAGCCCCCCCATCAGCATGATTACGCCGATCCTATGCTTGATCACCATGCCCTCTCCTCTATGTGGGAGCGCTTTGAGCAGGGCCCGGGGGTCCGGGCCATGCACCCAATTCGCCGCCGAACCAGTCGCACCGGGCGCAGGGGCATATCGCTATGCTGACCCTGGACCAAAGCCGTTCGGTCACCCCACTCTTCCACCGATTTCGCCGAACCTATGTGAACTACCCCACAACCTTTAGCGCAATATATCGAACGGCATATTTATTGATAAAAACCATATACCCAAAGTACTGGCTCGCTGGCTTCAAAGCCAAACCCTCAAGACATCAGGCAAAACAAGCCTTGTTGGGCAAGAGTATTATGTTTTTTTATTGCCGGGACAGCAGCATCTGGAATAAACTTTCACCTGATCATATTTACGGGAAGGCGTCATGAGCGACCGCCTAGACATCAAAAGACAGGCGTTCCGCAAGACGTCGCTCTTCAGTTCCCTGAACGAACAGGAACTGGACAGGCTGGCGGAAATGGCCAAGCTGCTGGCCTTGCCGCCGGGCGCCACATTATTCATGAAGGGCGACCCCGGCGACCGCCTGTTCATCGTCATCAAAGGCGTCGTCCGCATCTCGACAGTATCGATGGAGGGACGGGAAACCACCCTGAATCTCATCGGTGCCGGTCAAATGCTGGGCGAAATCGCCGTGCTTGACGGCGGCGACCGCACCGCCGACGCCACCATCCTCGACGCCACGGAACTTCTGGCCATCGAGAAGCGCGACCTCCTGGCCTTTCTCGAACAGAACCCGCGCTGCTGCATCCGCATGCTGGCCGCCTGCGCCGATCGCCTGCGCTGGGTCAGCGGCCTGCTGGAGGATGCCAATTTCCTCGAACTGCCGGCCCGCCTGGCAAAACGCCTGCTGCTGCTGGCGCGCACCTTCGGCCGCCCCGTCACCGACGGCATCCGCATTGACCTGCGCCTTTCCCAACAGGATCTGGCCACCCACATGAATGTCACCCGGGAAAGCGTCAACAAGCTGATCCATTCCTGGCAGATGGAGGGACTGGTGCAGACCGGGCGCGGCTGGGTGGTCGTGCGCGACGAGGACGCGCTCGAGGATCTGGCTGAAATCGAAAGCTGAGGCGGCTTATTTGCTGGACCGCAACAAGACCTTGAGACGGGTGATTTCGCTGCTCTGATAGCGCAGCCGCTGGACCAGTACGTCAATCAGCTTGCGCGAAACGGTATCCGTCTTCTCGAGGCTGGCACGAAACTGCTCGGCGGTCACCACCACCACCCGGGTGGGCTCGATGGCCCGGGCCGTCGCCATTCTCGGCTGATTGTCGACAAGGGCCATTTCCCCGATGATTTCCCCCTCCTTCGACACGTCGAGATAGAGCTCCCGGCCGTCCGCCCCGTTTTTCAGGATCTGGACCAAGCCGGTCTCGATGATGAAGGCCTCCCGGCTGCCGCAGTCACCTTCGCGAAAGATCGTCTCTCCCGGCAGGAAGGACCGTCGCGGACTTCGGCTTTTCAGCGACATCGCCGTCTCGTCCGCGCTGCCGCCGCGGAAAAGCCGGGTAATGGCACGGATATCCTCGGCCAGGTCGGCAATACGCCGATAACCGCCGGCGGCATCGTCGTCGCCGAGCTTCTGAACCACCTGATCGATCGCCGGCATCAGCCCGAGAGGCAGGCTCTGATGCTCCTTGCGCCCCTGCGACGTCAGGCCGCGCCGCCGCTCCCCGGTAGCCTTGGCCAGGAGCAGGAGGGCTTTCAACAGATCTCCGGCGAGCAGCAGATCAAGCCGCTCATTGGCCTCGATGTCGAGAAACGGACCTTTGGCGGATATCGCCAGACGGGCCAGCTTGGCGCCCAACTGCGGAAGGTCGGCGATAAACCGCAGCCGCGTCGCAAACAGGTTCTCGACTTTGACGGAGCCCTCGGACGGCAGAAAGACGTCACTGGCGCGGATCGCACAGCCGCAAATGCCCATCTCGGCGAGATATTGGATGATGGTGAGGATCCGTTCGAACAATCTGATGGCGCTGACGATGTCGTAATGCGGTTTGGCGAATTGCAGGCTGGCCAGCGACGGATGCTCGCAAAATTCCGATACAACATAAAAATGCTGATCGTCTTCGAATTGGTCATACACTTCGAGGATGTCGGGATGGGCCCGCCGGCTGGCGGAGACGGCCTCCCGACGCATCTGCGCGAAGCCGTAATCGAGCTTCGGCCGCGAGGCCTCCACCTTGGTCTTGTCGATGACGATGATGGAGACCGGCCGCTCCGTCACCAGATCGAACCCCTTGTAGGCCATTGCGAAACCAGCCACCCGCGAACTCTGGAGGGGTCGGTAGCGGCCGCAGATCAGTCTTGTCGGCTGGTGGGTCATTTTATTTCTCATCCATGACGATGACGGTATCGCGATGCCCGGCGCGAATGCGGGCCAGATGAAGACCGACACAATGGTCGTCGCTGTTTTCGGCGGCCAGGGAGTCGAACATCGTCGCCGCCGTCGCCGCCTCCCCCCGGTCCAGCAGGTCGTAGGCCCGCCGGTAGCGGCTGAAATATTTGGACGGGGCGAGGTCCTCCTGAAGCAATTCGAAGACTTCGGTGGCTTCGTCGCGACCCTTGACGATGACCCGCCCCAGCGGCCTGGCCGATGCTTTCCGATGCTCCGTCAGCGTCGCCGCGGAAACGCAGATCCGCGTCCCGAAAAATTTATTCAGTCCCTCGATACGCGCCGCCGTATTCACCGAATCGCCGACCGGAACATATTTGAAACGCCGTTCGCCGCCGAAATTGCCGACCAGGGCAATTCCCTTATGCACGCCGATGCGTGTTTCACCCCAACCCCAATGGGCGGCTTCCGGGCGGACCCGAAAGCGCTCGGCATAGGCATCGATGGCCAGTGCCGCCGCCAGCGCCCGCTCGGCATGGTCGGGGTCATGCACCGGCGCCCCGAAGACGGCGAAGACGGCGTCGCCGATGAATTCGACGATGGTCCCGTTGGCGGCCAGGACAATGTCGCAGATGCCGCCGAGATAGGAATTCAGCAACACCCCGAGCGCACCGGCCTCGATGCGTTCGGACATGCGGGTGAAGCCGCTGATATCGGTGAACATCATGGTGAGTTCGCGGCGCTCGCCGCCAAGGCTCAGCTTGCCAGGGTCCTTGATCAGTTGATCCACCACACCGGGCGCCACATAGCGGGTGAAGGCGTCGTGGATGAACCGGCGCTCCCGGCGTTGCTGGCGATTGCCGTAGCTCTCGGCCAGGGTCAGGGCGGTGGCGAAGGCGGTGGTCGGCGTCACCAGCGGCAACATGATGCCGGCATTGTGGAACAGCACGAAGCCGATCACCCACAGCGTCGCCGCGTTAAGCAGCGCCGCCGCCAGCTTGAGGCCAAGCCGCCAGTCCGGCATGGCGGTCAGGACGCCCAGCAGGGCGGCGCCGGCGGTCAGCACCAGATTGACGGGCCCGGAACTGCCCGGCGGCAGCTTCCCCGCCATCAGCTGGGCAAAGATATGGGCATGGATTTCGACGCCGGGCATGGTGCTCAACACCCCTTTTTGCGCCGTCGAGAACGGTGTCCGATGACGGTCGGTCAAGGACAGGTCCGAGCCGATGAACACCACCTTGTTTCTCACCCAGTCGACCGGCAACAGCGACACCGTGTTGGCCGGCAAGTTGGCGAAGGGTGGCGTTTCCGGATTCGGGGCTCCGCGCCAGGCGATGTCAAATCCGCCCTCGCGCCCGGCGACCCCGAGCTTTTTCGCCAGGGCGATGCTCAGTCCCGGAATGAACTCGCCGCCGGTGGAGACCCGTCCACCATAGGCCGAGCGGACCGTGCCGTCATAGGGATCCTTGGACAGATTGGCCATGGCGCGCAGTCCCGGCGGCAGGAAACCGTCAAGAAAGGCTTGCTGACGGTCGGTCTCGCCGTCTTGCTGATCGACATAGCTGACCACCGCCGGGATCGACAGACCGCCCAGCGCCTGGCGGAGAGCATCGTCCTTCTCGGGCTCGGTCGGCTGATCGAACAGAACGTCCAGGGCCAGCGCGCGGGCGCCGCGGGCCTCCAGCGTCTTCACCAGTCCGGCGAGAAACCGGCGGTCGATGGGCGAGCGATAGGGAAACAGGCTTAGGGTATCCTCGGTAACGGCGACGATGACGATGTCCGGATGCTGGGGTTCGGGAGCCAGCAGGGTGGCGACGCGATAATCGGCGATCCACCGCTCACCCATCCGCACAAACGGCAGACGCTCCACCATCCATAGCGAAATGCCGGAAGCGACGATCACGATGGATGCCGCCGCCAGGATGCCCCGCATCGACCGGCCGAGGTCAATGCGGGGGTTCGCCCCGCCGCTCAGGGCAAACCGGCCAGCAATGCCTTGGCCTGGGGATCGCACCGCATTTCCACCATCCAGGCCGCCTTGGCCGCCTCGCTGCCCAGCGTGCGCGGAAGCACGAAAACCGTCAATTGCACGGAACCGCCATCGACGGTCACGGTGTAGCTGTGCCGGTCCTGCAACGACATACTGGCCGGCAGTTCCAGGCGATCGGCACCTCCCGGCCAGGTCGCGTGGGCGCTCCAACTGCCATCCGCCGGAGCCAGAACCACCTCGCTCTGCGGGGTGGCGCCGTCGCCGCGCCACAGCACAGGCGAACGCCCCTCCTCGACGCAGCGGCTGCCGGCGTGCAGAATGTCGAGAAGCCAGGCATCGGGCAAAGCTGCCCGGCTTTCGCTGGAGCGGACCACACCGAGGGAGGACACATCCGCCTGACGGGTCGAGATCAGATCCCTCAGGGATTTGGTGACGGCGCCTTTCGGCGGTTCGGCATCGGGCGCCGGAGCGACCTCGGAGGGCCCCTTGAGCTTGATCAGCCGGCCGTCGGAGGCCACCAGCGTAACCCGCTGTCCCAGGGCCAGGGTCAACGGCTGGACACCGTCCAGAACCTGCCCGGGATGCAGGTCCAAGCCGATGGACTCGACCACCACCACCTCTGCGGCGCCGAGGTTAGACGGCAAAAAGATCAAAGACCAAAAAATGATACTTTGCCTGATTTTCATGCCTATTCTCCTTTTGATTGCTCGGGGGCAATCTCTGTGCCGCCAATTAACGTAAAACCTGCCCAATGAAGGGGATGCGCGGTCGCAGGACTCTTATTCAAGACGAGCTGGGCGGCCCTCAGACTTTCGGCATATCCGTCACTTGGATTGACGGCATGCCGGGAAAACATTTCACTCATCATGGCCATCGTTGAAGCGGACGGCACCGACCAGTGGCTGGCCAGGACAGACCGCGCACCGGCATGAAAAAAAATGTCGGCCAGGCTGGACAGGCTTTCGCCGCCGAAGCGGGTACCCTGTACCGCCGTATTGCAGGCTGACAGCACCACCAGGTCGGCATCCAGCTTCAGCG
>DUZF01000005.1 GCA_013349665.1 Rhodospirillaceae bacterium
CCGAGAGCCGGGTTCCACCATGTCGGCGATCAGTTGCAGGTCGACGCGGATCGTCGCCGTCATCGCGGCAGGCCACGATGTTCGCCGGCGCCGTCGAGGAAGCCCGACAGGGTGGCATGAAATTCGGGTTCGTCCAGCAGGAAGGCGTCGTGCCCCTTGTCGGACTCCACCTCGACGAAACTGACATTGGCTGCCACGGCGTTGAGGGCATGGACGATGGCGCGGCTTTCGCGGGTTGGAAACAACCAGTCGCTGGTGAACGAGATGACGCAGAAGCGGGTCCGGGTGCCGGTGAAGGCATTGGCGAGGATGCCGCCGTGATCGGCCGCCAGGTCGAAATAATCCATGGCCCGGGTGATATAAAGATAACTGTTGGCGTCGAACCGCTCGACGAACGTGCTGCCCTGATGCCGCAGATAGCTTTCCACCTGGAAGTCGGCGTCGAAGCCGTAGGTCAGCGCGCCGCTTTGCAGGGTGCGGCCGAATTTGCGGTGCAGGGCGGTTTCCGACAGATAGGTGATATGCGCCGCCATGCGCGCCACCGCCAGGCCGCGATGCGGGTTCTTGCCGGACAGCGGGTAATCGCCGCCGCACCAGTCGGGATCGGCGATGATGGCCTGGCGGCCGACTTCGGCGAAGGCGATGTTCTGCGCCGAGTGACGGGCGGAACAGGCGATCGGCACGGCGGCGAAGACCCGGTCGGGATAGCGGGCGGCCCATTCCAGCACCTGCATGCCGCCCATCGAGCCGCCGATCACGCAGAACAGCCGGTCGATCCCCAGATGGTCGACCAGGCGCAGTTGGGCGCGGACCATGTCACCGATGGTGATCACCGGGAAGTTAAGGCACCACGGTTTGCCGGTGGCCGGGTTGATGTCGGCCGGGCCGGTGGTTCCCATGCAGCCGCCCAGCACATTGGCGCAGATCAGGAAATAGCGATCGGTGTCGAGCACCCGGCCCGGTCCGACCATTTCCGCCCACCAGCCGGGCTTGCCGGTCAGCGGATGCGGCTCGGCGACGAACTGGTCGCCGGTCAGGGCGTGGCAGATCAGGATGGCGTTGGACTTGTCGGCATTGAGCCGGCCGTAGGTCTGATAGGCGACGGTCACCGGCGCCATGGCCAGGCCGCAATCGAGCTGCAGCGGCGCCTCGGCGCCAAGCTCGAGGCGGTGGCCGGGCAGGACGACGCCGGAGGCGCCTTTGACCGTCATGCCAGATCCTCTCCGGCGATGGCACGGCGGATCAGGGCGCGGGTTTCATCGATGCCGTAGAGCGCGATGAACGAGCCCATGCGCGGCCCCTGATCCTGGCCCAGCAGGATTTCGTAGAGCGCCAGGAACCAGGCGCGCAATTCGCCGAACACCGGGTGACGCTTGCCGATATCGTAGATTATGGTCTGGATGTCTTCCGCCGGCGAACCCGGCGGCAGCGCCCCCAGCCCCTCGTCGAGTTCGGCCAGGGCGTCGGCCTCGGCCGCCGTCGGCAGGCGGTAGCGCTTGGCCGGCTTGACGAAGTCGCGGTAATAGGCGACCGCGTAATCGACCAGGCGGTCGAGCAGCGGCGCCGTTTCAGGGGTGGCGCCGGGGACATATCTGCTGATGAAATGCCACAGGACGGAGCGGTCCTCGGCATGGCAGACCGACGCCAGGTTGAGCAGGATGGTATAGGTCAGTCCGGTTTCCGGCGCCGGCGGATGCCCCTGATGAATATGCCAGACCGGGTTGACCAGGCGCTTGGCCTCGTCTTCGGCGGGGTATTTCTCAAGAAAGGTCAGATAGTCGTCGACGGTGCGCGGGATCACGTCGAAATACAGACGCTTGGCGGCTTTCGGCTTCTGGAACATGAACAGGGCCAGGCTTTCCGGCGGCGCATAGCGCAGCCAGTCCTCGACCGCCAGGCCATTGCCCTTGGATTTGGAGATCTTCTGGCCGTTTTCGTCGAGAAACAGCTCATAGGACAGGTTGATGGGCGGTTCGGCGCCGAGGATGCGGCAGATGCGGCTGGCCAGCTGGTAGCTGGGGATCAGGTCCTTGCCCGACATCTCGTAGTCGACGCCCAGCACGTACCAGCGCATCGCCCAGTCGGCCTTCCACTGCAGCTTGACCGCGCCGCCGGTGACCGGGGTTTCCACCAGGCTGCCGTCGTCATCCTGGTAGACGATGGTGCCGGCATCGACATTGCGTTCGACCACCGGCACCTGCAGCACCCGGCCGGTCTTGCGGCAGACCGGCAGGAACGGGCTGTAGGTCTGCTGGCGTTCCTCGCCCAGGGTCGGCAGCATCACCTCCATGATGGCGTCGTAATGCCGCAGCACCTGCCGGCAGCCCTCGTCGAAGCGGCCCGACAGATACCAGTCGGTGGCGCTCTGGAACTCGTATTCGAAGCCGAAGGAGTCGAGGAAGCCCCTGAGCCGGGCATTGTTGTGGTGGCCGAAGCTGTCATGGGTGCCGAAGGGGTCGGGAATGCCGGTCAGCGGCTTGCCGAGATGGGGGGCCACCAGCTCCTTGTTGGGGATGTTGTCGGGAACTTTCCTCAGGCCGTCACGGTCGTCGGAAAAGGCGAACAGGCGGGTCGGCACGCCGGGCGCCAGCAGTTCGAAGGCGCGCCGCACCATGGTGGTGCGCGCCACCTCGCCGAAGGTGCCGATATGCGGGAGCCCCGACGGTCCATAGCCGGTTTCGAACAGCACATAACCTTTGGCCGGCAGGGTGCCGCCGAGGCGCTGGTCGGCCAGCGCGCGGGCTTCCTGGAACGGCCAGGCGGACGAAATAAGGGCGAGTTCGCGAAGGGACGACGACATGTCTTGCGGCCTGAAAAAAACGCAAGCTAAGCCGACGTCGCCTCCCCGTCAATTTGTTGTCGCACTCGCGGTTCAGCCCATCATCAACACCGGCAGTCCGATGACCAGTTCGGCGGCCAGGAAGATGACACCGAAAATGACATTGTTGCGCCAGAACTGGGCCGAGGTCAGGAAGCCGCTGTTGTAATAGGGAAGCGCCGCGCCGGTGGCATAGGGCGACACCACCCCCATGATGCCGGTGGTCAGAGCCAGCAGCAGCGCCAGTTTTTCCGGCGGGATGCCGGGAATGGCGATGCCGACCGACAGCATGATCGGCAGCAGGGCGGTGGTATGGGCGGTCAGGCTGGAAAAGAAATAATGCGAGAAGAAATAGACCGCCACCAGGATCGCCACCATGGTGACCGGCGGGAAACCGGCGACATGGCTGCCGACCATCGCCGCGAACCATTTGATGAAACCGGTGCGCCCGAGGCCGTCGGCCATGGCCACCAGGGTGGCCAGCAGCACCAGGGTGGTCCAGGCGGCATGGTTGCGGGCCATCTGGTCCCAGGTGATGACCTTCAGCACCAGCATCAGGGAGATCACCAGGAAGGCGACGATGGCCGCATCCATCAGTTCGTCGGCGAAGATCCACAGGAAAATGGCCCCGATCACCAGCACCGCCAGGGTGATTTCGCGGCGTGAGATGCCGCCCATCTTGCGCAGTTCCTCGGCCGCCCAGACCGGCACCTCGGGACTGGCCTTGATGGTCGGCGGAAAGATCCAATAGGCGAGCAACGGCAGGGCCAGCAGCAGCGGGATGGCGAAGGGCGCGGCGCCGAAGAACCACTGGGCGTAGCTGATTTCGACATGGGCGATCTTGCGGATGAAGGTCAGCGCCAGGAAATTCGGCGCGCAGGCGGTCATGAACAGGGTGCTGGTGATGCAGCTGGCGGCGAAGGTGGTCCACATGATGTAGCCGCCGATCAGCCTGGACGACGGATCATGGGGCTTGGAGCCGTAGATGCCGGGCAGGTTGACCACCACCGGGAACATGGTGCCGGCGCTGCGTGCCGTGTTGGATGGGGTGAACGGCGCCAGCAGGGTGTCGGCGAAGGTCACCGCGTAACCGAGCAGCAGGGAATTGCGGCCCAGCAGACGCACCAGATGCAGGGCGATGCGCCGTCCCAAACCGGTCTTGTCATAGCCCAGGGCGAACATGAAGGCGCCGCCGACCAGCCAGACGGTGGGATTGGCGAAGCCGGAAAATGCCCATTTGACCGATTCGCCGGCCAGTTTAAAGCCTTCCTTGGCCTGTTCCTCGGGCCCGAACAGGACCCATTTGGACAGCACCGCGGTCAGCGTGATGGCGATGACGCCGACGGCGGTGACGGCGATCGGCTCGACCACCAGCGCCGCCACGACGCCCGAGAACAGCGAGAAAAAATACCAGGCATGCTGGGCCAGGCCCTGCGGCGCCGGCATGGCCGCCAAAGCGAAGGTTACGGCGAACGGCAGCAGAACCCGCCACCAGATGGTGGTTTGGACATCCTCGCTCATGGGTACCCCCTTTTTGCTCGGCGGCCAGTTTAAACCCTTATTTTAATCATGAAAAGGCGCCGCCGGTTGAGTGCGGTTCTCAAGCCGGTGAAGCCGCTTGCATCCATCCGCCGGTAGCGATATTGTAGTCACATGTGATCACTTTTTTTGCCGGAGCCACCCGATGTCCACCGTCAGCCTCAAGGCCGCCAAGGCAGGTTTTTCGAGCCTGGTGGACGATGCCATCAGGGGCGAGTTTGTGACGATTACACGTCACGGAAAACCTGTCGCCACGCTGGTCTCTGTGGCTGCGGCGGATATTGCGCGAAAAGCGCTTGGAAAGACGCGACCCGGCCTCGTTTCCTATCTCAGGACGATCCCGGACGGGGACTTCGATCGGAACAGCACGCCGTCACGTGACGTTGACCTGTGAGTGGCGTTCTCCTTGACACCAATGTCGTGTCGATGCTGTCGCCTTCCCGGGCGGATGCCTCGGACAGCTTTCTCGACTGGTTGGAACGCGCCGACAGCGAAGGTCGCGTGTTCTTATCCGTCGTCACCGTTCACGAGATTGAAAAAGGCATAGCCTTGCTGGACGCCAAGGGTGCGACTGCGAAAGCGGCAGCCTTGAGGGTTTGGCTTTCCGGCCTCCTCGCCACCTATGACGACAAGATCCTCGGCCTTGATGTTTCTGCTGCCTGCTATTGCGGAAAGACGGAGGCCCGAGCGATCGCCGCCGGCCATCATCCCGGCATGGCCGATGCGATCATCGCCGGTATTGCCGAGGCCTACGACCTTACCGTCGTCACCCGCAATATAAAGCATTTCCGACAGTTCGGCATTCGCGTGGCGTCGCCGGATGACGTCGTCAGGCGATAGCCTGCGTCATCGGCGGCACGGGAAAGGTCATCAGGAAGGTGCAGCCTGGGCCGGGCCCGGAGTCGATCCAGATCCTGCCGCCATGGTGTTCGACGATCTTCTTGCAGATGGCAAGGCCGATACCGGAGCCTTCATGGGAGTCCCTGGCAACCAGCCTCTGGAAAATCATGAACGCTTTTTCGTGTTGTTCCGGCAGGATTCCCATGCCGTTGTCCTTGATCCAGAGAAGGTATTCGTCCGCCTGTTTTCGCCATCCGACCTCTATCCGCGGCGATTGGTCGGGGGAGCGATATTTTATCGCGTTACCGATCAAATTCTGGAACAGGCGGACCAACTCGGTCTCATTTCCGCTCACCATCGGCAACTGCTCTGCCACCGACACCTTGGCTTTGGCTTCGCGGATTGCCTCCGTCAGAATGAGCAGAGCCTGGGCCACAGCCTTGCCGAGTTGAACCGGTTCGGTTTCGGCGGACCTGCCGGTGCGGGAATATTCGAGGAGGTCGACGATCAGCCGGTCCATGCGCCTGGCGCCATCGACGGCGAAGTTAAAATATGATTTGAGGTCGTCACTGAGTTGTGTCTCCAACTGCTTTTCAATTACTTGCAGGTAATTGTTGACCATCCGCAGCGGTTGACGCAGGTCATGGGAGGCGACATAGGCAAACTGCTCCAGGTCGGCATTGGTCCGCTTCAAATGGAGTTCCAGGGTTTCGCGCACGGCAATTTCCTGCCGCAGTTCGGAAACCATTTTGACCGCCATTTTATCGAAGGCCCGTGATAATTCGCCCAATTCATCATTGGCTGATGTCGCGCTAAAGCCGGTTAAATTGCCGCCGGATGCCGCCATGACCTCCTGGTGGAGCCTCTCCATGGGGTTAAGCACGCGCCGGAACAGGAGAAACGCCAGCAGCAACAGAATCATCAACACCAGAACAGGGGTGACGACAGCCAGCAGACTGGACCGGTATTCAGCCTTCCGATAGGCTTTGGTCGCTTCGGCACTCCAGTTGTCGATCATGTCCGTGAGAATTTGACTCTTGATTTGCAACTGGTCGACCAGCAGGGCCCTTTGGCGATCTTGCAGATCCGACCTGCCGGCGCCGGTGTCGACAAGCCGCTGAAAGATGTCCTCCAGTGATTTTGCCTCGCTGAGCACGCTGGTCGGGACTGCAATGGCGGCATCCTTCTCCAACAGCGTGACCAGCATGGCGTGCCGGGACCGCCACTGCCGTAAGGCTCTGGCTTCGTTATTCAGAATGTATTCGCTGGTCAGGCCAAGTAGATCGGAGACTTCCCGGGCCGCCAGCAGCGCGTGCTCGTGGCTGTCGTTGATGCGGCTGCGTTCCTCGGCGTTGAACCAACTGACGACGGTCAGCAAAGCCGCGGTCAGGATGCCGAAGGCGACGGAGGTCCGCAGCAATGTTCTTATGCGCACCGACTACTCCATGATGCCAACCGCATCCGCACGGACTTTGCGCAGAGGAGCTGAATAAATGAAGTCGAGGTAGTTCGGCGATTGTTCGGCTTTGACCTGGCCTTCCTGGCGTGCCCAACGAGCTTCCGCCTCCAGGGTCTTGATCAGGGCCTGATTAAGCGTCAGGCGATACTTGTTGCTTGGCCAAATCCAATCGACGAAGGTTTGGTCAAGGCCGAGCCGCTTAAGCAATATGACCTGCGCCTGCGGCGCCGATGTTGCAATGAACTGTTGTGCCCGTTCCAACGCATGCAACAGCTTAACCAATTGGTCGTCATGCCCCGAGATGTAGTCTTTTCGGCTGATGAGGTTGAATGTTGTGACATAGACATTGGATTCCGATAGCAGCTTGCTGCCCGGGACTGATGTCAATACCTGAAATGGAAAAGGTTCCCAAATTGCAATAGCATCGACCAATCCATTCTTCAGCGCGTCGCCCATTTCCTCTGGAGGAACGTTCTGTATTTGCGTCCCGTGTTTCGCAATACCGTATTGCAGCAACAACGTGTCCAAATAGTATTGGCTGGAGGCGCCGATCACCGTCCCGATACGTTTTCCGGCGAGCTGTTGCGGACGGGTGATCCCGGCCTGGGGTCCGACAACGATTTTCGCATCGTCATTGCTGGAAACAAAGGTGGCGACAATGGCAAAGTCGGCACGCTTGAAACTGTTGAACATCACCACCGCTTCCGATGCCGTGGCGAAGTCGCTGGCGCCGGTCAACATCTTCTGAAACGCCATGTGGCCGCCAACGGTTTCATCAAGCTGGACGGTCAGTCCCTCCAGAGCGAAATAACCCTGGGTCTCCGCCACATAGAAGGGAAGCGACAATGGTGTCTTAGAGACGGCGATTCTGACTGGTTCGGCTGGAAGGGCTGGCGCAACATAAAATATCTGCAATAGAAAAATTATAAATATAGATATTGGCGAATGTCTACGCATATTAATAATTCTTCATTGCCAAGCGGTCTATCTTGGTCGGCTTTGGCCGACACTGCAATTCTAAATATTATCACTCGCTCTCGTCGTATGGATCCTGAACTTCCAACCATCTTAAGCGGCAGTGGATAAAAACCACAGGAGCAATCGTATCAATTTACGGGGGCCTGATTCAACCTCAATGGCGGGTGCCCCGGGCTCGATATCCCTTGTTACATATTGTTTGCAATTATAATTTTCTTTATGAATAAGAAATGTTCGGGGGATGCCGGCAAGATGCAACTACCGCCAACCTATAGCAGGCACCGACTGGTCGTCCTGGCGCTGGCCGTGTCGTCGGTGCTGCTGTTCACGCTTGGCTGCCATTTCAGCTATCAGAACCTTCGCGCCGAACGTCGCGACGCCGCCCGGGCGGAAGCGCAGAGGATGCTGCTGGCCTTCGAGGCGCATTCAATGCGCATGTTCGACTATGCCGACGGCTATCTGCGGGCGCTGCGCGCTTTCCAAGCCGAAAATCACCATGGCGAGAAGTGGGAGTCCTTCGTAAAGGAAATCAAGGCGGAGCGTAGCGAAGTTTTTTCCGGCATCGTCAATGTTATCGATCGCGACGGTTGGGTGGTCTTTCAGTCGGAAACGCCCAAGGACACTCTCAAATCCTTCGGCAATATGTCCGACCTCGATCATTACCGGTATTTTGCCGACCATCCGGGGGATTCACTGTTCATCGGTGCGACGCGCCGCGGCAGAATGACCGGCAAGCAGCAGTTCCGAATGGCCAGGCCGCTGTTCAAGGACGGCGTGTTCGATGGTTTGGTGGTACTGACCCTGCTGCCGGACTACATGACCAACTTCTATCGCAGCACAAGTCTCGGCCCGCACAGCTCTGTCACCATGCTGACGCTTGAACCGAAACTGATTGCGCGCCAACCGCCGGCACCAGCGGAGAGCTATGATCGGATAGTTCCAAATCTCAAGGAACGCTTTGGCATTGATGTAGAGAGTGAAACCGTCGGCAGTGTTTTTAACAATACCAGCCCATTCGACAGCTATCGGCGAGACATTTTCTTCAAAAAAGTTCCCGGTTACCCGGTGGTTATCGTGATCGGCATCGCCGAGCAGGATCTCGACGACGGAATCGCCAGCACAAAGCGCAATCTGGCCCTGCTGAACGCTTTTTTCCTGATAGTCGTTATTTGTGTGACGGGTCTCATTTTGCGCCTGACTAAGTCCGAAGCCGTCAGCCGCCTGTCGGAAATGCGGTTGCAGATCAGCGAGGCCCATTTGACTTCGATCTTCGAGGCTTCGCCGGATGCCCTGTTGATCAGCGATCCGCAGGGAACAGTCATTATGGCCAACAGGCAGGTGGAGAGCCTGTTGGGCTATAGGGCCGATGAATTGCTCGGGCAGGCGATCGAAATCCTGGTGCCGCAGCGGTTCCGCTCCAGCCATCCGGACCGGCGCGCCATGTTTTGTGCCAGTCCGACGTCACGGCGCATGGGGACCGCGCGAACCATCCAGGCCCTGCGCAAGGACGGTGTCGAACTCGATGTCGAAATCAGCTTGAGCCAGATAAGGACCGGTCAGGGCTCCTTCATCGCCAGTTCCTTGCGCGATGTGACCGAGCGCAACAAGATCCAGGAGGAACTGCGGATCGCCGCCACGGCCTTCGATGTGCAGGAAGGCATCGTCATCACCGATGCCAATGAGGTGATCCTCCGGGTCAATCAGGCATTTATAGACTCCTCAGGGTATTCGGCCGAGGAACTGGTGGGGCAGACCCCCCGGTTCCTGAAGTCGGGACATCATGACGCCGCCTTTTACGAAGAGATGTGGAAGGCGCTTCGAGAGTACGGCTCCTGGCAGGGGGAAATCCTGGATCGGCGCAAGAATGGCGAAGTTTATCCCAAATGGCTGAGTATCAAGGCGGTGAAGGCGTTAGGTGGTGAGATTACCCACTACGTCGCCAGTCATACGGACATCACGGAAAGAAAAGCCGCTGAGGACGAGATCAGAAATCTTGCCTTTTATGATCCCCTTACCCAATTGCCGAACCGGCGTTTTCTCAAGGACCGCCTGCTCCAGGCGGCGGCAAGCCATACCCGGGGCGGGCATGGGGCAGCGCTTATGCTGATCGATCTTGACCATTTCAAGACCTTGAACGACACGCTTGGCCATGAGATCGGCGACATGCTGCTGCAACAGGTTTCCCAGCGCCTGGCAGCCTGTGTTCGTGAGACCGATTCCCTCGCCCGCCTGGGCGGGGACGAATTTGTCGTCTTGCTGGAAAATCTGAGCAAATTACCGGAAGAGGCCGCTATCGAGGCGAAGGCGCTGGGGGAAAAGATACTCGCCAGGCTGGGCCGGCCTTACCGATTTGGTGACCGCGAATTACACAGCACCCCGAGTATCGGCATCGCCCTGTTCGGCGATTTGCCGGGAGGTATCTCCGACCTGATGAAACAGGCGGATCTGGCGATGTATCAGGCCAAGTCGGGAGGGCGCAATACGATCCGTTTCTTCGACCCGACCCTGCAGGCCGCCGTCCAGGCTCGGACGGCGCTGGAAGACGACCTTCGTCAGGGGTTAAAGAATGGTCAATTTTTCCTGCTTTACCAGCCCCAGGTTGAAAAACATAGGATCATCGGCGCCGAAGCCCTGATCCGCTGGCGGCACCCCCAGCGCGGTTTGGTTTCGCCGGTCGATTTCATCCCTCTGGCGGAAGAGATCGGCGTCATCCTGCCCCTGGGGCTATGGGTCCTGGAGACTGCCTGCGCACAGATCAAGGCCTGGTCCCAGCGTCCTGAGACCGCCGAATTGAGCATCGCCGTGAATGTCAGCATGCAGCAGATGCGCCAGCCTGACTTTGTTGAACAGGTGATCGCCGTGCTTGACCGCAGCGGCGCCGATCCGGGCAGCCTCAAACTGGAACTGACCGAGAGCATGATGGCCGACGATATCGAGGAGACCATCGCCAAGATGATTGCCCTCAAGGCGCATGGGGTGAAGTTCTCCCTTGATGATTTTGGCACCGGCTATTCCTCTTTGGCATATTTGAAGCGCCTTCCCCTGAGCCAGTTGAAGATTGACCGATCTTTCGTCACCGATGTGCTCACCGACCCCAATGATGCGGCCATCGCCCAGACTGTCATCGCGCTGGGCCAGACCTTGGGCATGATGGTTATCGCCGAGGGGGTTGAAACCGAGGCTCAGCGAGCCTTCCTTGCCGAGGCGGGATGTGTCGCCTATCAGGGATACCTGTTCAGTCGGCCGGTGGCGCCGGAGGAATTTGATCGACTGCTGAACACTCCCGTTCCGGCTTAACGCGGCGGTCCCGGCGGTCCCACCTTTCCCGGCCGTGGCGGCGGCGGCATCGCAACCGCATGAGGTGCCGTTGGGGGTGACGTTGACGGCCTGATCGGGGCGGGAACGGGGTGCGGCGGGATCACCGGCGTCGTCCGCACGGCCATCTGTGGCGCGGGGAGCGCCGGCGGCGCATGATGGTCCCGTCCCTCGCGCCATTCCCTGCGCCCCTGCCATTCCCCGTGTTCCCGCAGCTCGTGCCGGGCCATGTCGCGATGCTCGTCGCGGCGACGCGGCGGATAGACGATGATCGGTCCCGGCACCGGGATGAATTCCGGCGCCGGGGCGGCGATCCAAGGTTGCGCGTCGTAGACGGGCGGGGCAACGAGCGCCGGCGGCGCCGCCGCCAGGGCGCCGCTCCAGCTGTCGAGCGGGGTCAGGCCGGCGGTGGCCATGCTGAGCGCCGTCTGATCGGCGCTGATGATGGCTTCCTGGCCAGGGCTGACGACGATGGCGGCACGGTTGCCGACCAGCCGCGCATGACCTTGCAAGGCGGCGAAGGCGAAGCCGCCGGGCCCGAGGGCGGCGGCGCGGAACACGCCGGGGGTCAGCAGCTCAAAGCGGCCGGCGGCGGTGTCGATACGGATGCCGCCGGGGGGGTGGACATGCACCACCACGATGATCCGTCCCTGGTCGAGGCTGACATCAACGCCCGCCGGATCGAGCCGGGCAAAGCGCAGCCCGGTGGCCTCGTCCATAGCGATGCGGATGCCGCCCAGGGACATCGCCGCGCGCCCCCCGGGGTCGCTCAGCAACCCGTCGCCGGCCACCAGCGGCAGGCCGGGGCCGGCCGGCACCCAGTCGCTCCGACCGGCGGCGTTGACGCGCAGCATTCCTTCGAAATAATCGAGTTGCCCGGCCGCTTGCGCCGCCGTCCCGCCGCCCGCCAAAGCGAAGACAAGAAAAAGCAGCGCGGCAATCCACTTTTGTTGCGTCGCCCGGCGTCCTACATTACCGGCCATGACCGCACCAATCACCCTTCCTTTTTTCCAGCAGCGTGCCGCCGGTCCTCCGGCCAGCTTCAAACTGGTCTCGGATTTTGCGCCGGCCGGTGATCAGCCGCAAGCCATCGATAGTCTGGTCGCCGGGCTGGCGGCCGGCGAACGGGACCAGGTGCTGCTGGGGGTGACCGGCTCGGGCAAGACCTTCACCATGGCCCATGTCATCGCCCGTACCGGGCGCCCGGCGCTGATCCTGGCGCCCAACAAAACCCTGGCGGCGCAGCTCTATGCCGAGATGAAATCATTCTTTCCGGACGCCGCGGTGGAATACTTCGTCTCGTATTACGATTATTATCAGCCGGAAGCCTATGTTCCGCGCACCGACACCTATATCGAGAAGGATTCGGCGGTCAACGAACAGATCGACCGCATGCGCCATGCCGCCACCCGTTCGCTGCTGGAACGGCGTGACGTGGTGCTGGTCGCCTCGGTGTCCTGCATCTACGGCATCGGCGCCGTGGAGAGCTACGCCCATATGATCATCCGGCTGCAGACCGGGCAGTCCATCGACCAGCGGCAATTGCTCAAGGGATTGGTGGAACTGCAATACAGCCGCAACGACCAGGCCTTCACCCGCGGCACCTTCCGTGTGCGCGGCGACGCCATCGAGATCTTTCCCGTGCATTACGAAGATCGCGCCTGGCGTCTCAGCCTGTTCGGCGACGACATCGAAAGCATCAGCGAATTCGACCCGCTGACCGGCGAGAAGACCTGCGGTCTGGCGGAAATCACCGTCTTCCCGTCCAGCCATTACGTGACGCCGCGGCCGACCGTCACGGCGGCGGTCAAAGGCATCCGCGAGGAACTGCGCCGGCGCATCGACTGGTTCGTCAGCAACGGCAAGCTGCTCGAGGCGCAGCGGATCCAGGAGCGCACCACCTTCGACCTGGAAATGATGGAAGCCACCGGCCATTGCAAATCCATCGAGAATTATTCCCGCTACCTCACCGGACGCGCCCCCGGCGAGCCGCCGCCGACCCTGTTCGAATATCTGCCGGCCGACGCCCTGGTGTTCGTCGATGAAAGCCATGTCACGGTGCCGCAACTGGGGGGCATGTTCAGGGGCGACTTCAACCGCAAGAGCGTGCTGGCCGAATTCGGCTTCCGCCTGCCGTCCTGCGTCGACAACCGGCCGCTCAAATTCGAGGAATGGGAGGTCATGCGCGGGTCGACGGTATTCGTTTCGGCGACCCCCGGGCCGTGGGAACTGGCGCGCACCGGCGGCGTCTTCACCGAGCAGGTGATCCGTCCCACCGGGCTGATCGACCCGGTCTGCATTATCCGCCCGGTGGAGCATCAGGTCGACGATCTGATGGCCGAGGCGCGGGCGGCGACGGCCAAGGGGCAAAGGGTCCTGGTCACCACCCTGACCAAGCGGATGGCCGAGGATCTGACCGAATATCTGCATGAGCAGGGGGTGCGGGTGCGCTATCTGCATTCCGACATCGACACCCTCGAGCGCATCGAGATCATCCGCGATCTGCGTCTCGGCGTCTTCGACGTGCTGATCGGCATCAACCTGCTGCGCGAAGGGCTGGATATTCCGGAATGCGCGCTGGTGGCCATCCTCGATGCCGACAAGGAAGGGTTCCTGCGCTCGAAGACCTCGCTGGTGCAGACCATCGGCCGGGCGGCCCGCAATATCGACGGCCGCGTGCTGCTCTATGCCGACCGGCTCACCGAGTCGCTGGCCTATGCCATCGACGAGACCAATCGGCGGCGCGACAAGCAGCAGGCCTATAACACGCTGCACGGCATCACTCCGGAAAGCATCAGAAAGACCATTTCCGATGTGATGGACAGCGTCTACGAGAAGGACTACCTGACGGTCGGCACCGGCGATGACGCCATGGGGCATCGGGTCGGCAAGGACCTCAAGACCACCATCGCCGAGGTGGAAAAGCGCATGCGGGCCGCTGCTGCCGATCTCGAGTTCGAAGAGGCGGCGCGGTTGCGCGATTTGCTGCGCCGGCTTGAACTGCAGGAACTGGGCGTCGCCGGCCTGGCGGAGGCGGCGGCGTCACCGCTGACCCCCCGGCGCGCGCCGCTGGCGCCGCAGGTCAGGAAGGGGCGCCGCCCGCCCCGTTGACGATAGCAGGTGGCAGGAAGGATGACCGAGGGATCAAGCGGGGTGGTCGAGGGTTAACGAGGCGATGCTTCCTCTAACCCCAGGAGTCCATCCGATGGCCAATATTTTCCAGCAACTGGCGCAGGAGCTCGGTCTTTCCAACCAGGCCGCCGAGGCCTCGGCCGATGCGGCGCCGCCCAATTCCAGCAATGTCGCCCTGGCGCTGACCCTGTCCAATCAACTGCTGTCGGGCAGCGAGCATCTCTATCTGGCCGGTCCGGGAGATGCCACCATCACCGTCGCCAATGACCAGCATAACGTCATCGTCGGCAGCTCGGGTGCCGACCATCTGAGCGGCGGCAAGGGGCCGGACGTCATCATCGGCGGTGCCGACACCAATGTGATGACCGGCAATGGCGGCGCCGACATTTTCGCCCATGTCGCCGGTGCGACCGATTTCATCACCGATTTCAGTCCCGCCGCCGGCGAGAAGATCGCCCTCGCCGCCGGCTTGTCGATGACCGCCAGTCATGCCACCACCGTTGATCCGACCACCATCGGCATGCCCGCCGGGGCGGGGCTGCCGGCGGTGCAGATGAACTTCAGCGACGGCAGCACCATCACCCTGGTCAATTCCACCGCCCATCCGGAGGCCGCCTGGTTCCTGTGACCGTTGGCAAGCAGGGGGCCGTCCTGATACTGTCCTCCGTTCCTAGGCCAGAACGGATAGAGTTCCATGAACGAAAAGCGGGTCCTCGTTACCGGCGGTGCGGGTTTTCTTGGGTCACATCTGTGCCGCCGTCTGCTTGAGGACGGGAAGGAAGTGCTCTGCGTCGACAATTTCTTCACCGGGCGGCGCGCCAATGTGGCGGAACTTTTGGGCAATCCGCGTTTCGAGCTGATGCGTCACGACGTCACCTTTCCGCTTTATGTCGAGGTGGACGAGATCTACAACCTGGCCTGCCCGGCCTCGCCGGTCCATTACCAGTTCGATCCGGTGCAGACCACCAAGACCTCGGTGCATGGCGCCATCAACATGCTGGGACTGGCCAAGCGGACCCGGGCCCGCATTCTCCAGGCCTCCACCTCCGAGGTCTACGGCGACCCCAGTATCCATCCGCAGCCGGAGTCCTATTGGGGCAATGTCAATCCCATCGGGCCGCGCAGTTGCTACGACGAAGGCAAGCGCTGCGCCGAGACCCTGTTCTTCGACTATTTCCGCCAGCATCGCACCAATATCAAGGTGGCCCGCATCTTCAACACCTACGGGCCGCAGATGCATCCCAATGACGGACGGGTGGTGTCCAATTTCATCGTCCAGGCCCTCAAGGGCCAGCCCATCACCATTTATGGCGATGGGCTGCAAACGCGGTCGTTCTGCTATGTCGACGACCTGATCGAGGCGTTCTGCCGGCTGATGGCCACCGGACCGGAGGTCACCGGGCCGATCAATCTCGGCAATCCGGTGGAATTCACCATGCGGGAACTGGCCGAGCTGGTCATCGACATCACCGGCTCGAGCTCGCGCCTGACCTTCGAAGCCTTGCCGGCGGACGATCCCAAGCAGCGGCAGCCCGATATCACCCTGGCGCGGCGCGAACTGCAGTGGGAACCGAAGGTGCCGCTGAGGGTCGGACTGGAGAAGACGGCGCGGTATTTCGAAACGCTGCTGAAGGAAACGCCGGTGCCGGCTTAGTTTCCTGATTTATCTGCGATCTTTTTCAGCAGGAAATCGCGGAACACGGCGATGCGCTTGGAATGGCGGAGTTCTTCCGGATAGACGAAGAACGCCTCGATGGTGGGGCCGCGCAGGTCCGGCAGGATGCGCACCAGTGACTTATGGTCGTCCGAAAAATAATCCGGCAGGGCGGCGATGCCGATGCCGCTCTGCACGGCCAGGAAAATCCCGTAGATATTGTTGACCTTGAGCACCGGCCGGCGGGCCGTATCGGACATGGTGCCGGCCTGCAGCAGCCAGTTGACGCTGCCCACCGGCGGGCGGGCATCATCGCCGTAGACGATGATGCGATGGCGGTCGAGGTCCTCGGTGGTCAGCGGCACGCCGAATTTTTCCAGATAGGCCGGCGCCGCGTAGATGTTGTAGTGGAGGTCGAGAAGGTGCCGCTGCACCAGGTCCGGCTGACGCGGCGGGCTCATGCGGATGGCGACGTCGGCCTGGCGCATGGCGAGGTCGAGTTCCCCGTCATCGAGGATCAGGCTGACCTGAATGTCGGGAAAGAGATCGAGGAACTCGTGCATATGGGGGGTCAGCCACAGGGTGCCGAAGGCCACCGTGGTGGTGACCTTGAGCGGGCCTTGCGGGCGTTCCCGGCTTTCCGACAGCCTGGCTTCGGTCATCGCCAGCTTGGAAAACACATCGCGGGCGGTGCGATACAGCAGGTCGCCCTGCTCGGTCAGGATCAGCCCGCGGGCATGGCGATGGAACAGCGGCGTGTTCAGGCTCTCTTCGAGCGCGCTGATCTGCCGGCTCACCGCCGATTGGCTGAGGTTGAGAGATTCACCGGCATGGGTGAAACTTCCCGCCTCCGCCACGGCGTGGAATACCCTGAGTTTGTCCCAGTCCATGAACTGTTTCCGACCGGTCGACCCATCCCTCTCGCGTGGTCCCGGCTAAACCGGCGAGTTTTCCCGCCGGTTATTCTGCCGCGACTGTCGCCGCATGTCCATGGTGGGTGATGAAACGCTCGGCATCGAGTGCGCTCATGCAGCCGGTGCCCGCCGCCGTCACCGCCTGGCGATAGATCTTGTCCTGCACGTCGCCGGCGGCGAAGACCCCGGGAACCGAGGTCTGGGTGGTGCCGGGCCGGGTAACGATATAGCCCTCGTCGTCCATCTCCAATTGCCCTTTGAACAGGCCGGTATTGGGGTCATGGCCGATGGCGATGAACAATCCGTCCACCGTGATATCGCTCTTCGTCCCGGTTTTCAGGTTCCGAAGGCGCAGGCCGGTCACTCCCGGCGGGTTGGACTCGCCCAGCACTTCGTCGACGGCGCTGTCCCAGATCACCGACACATTGGGCAGTGAGAACAGGCGGTCCTGGGCGATCTTTTCAGCCCGCAGCGAATCGCGGCGATGGATCAGGGTGACCTTCGAGGCCAGGCCGGCCAGATAGATGGCTTCCTCGACCGCCGAATTGCCGCCGCCGACCACCGCCACTTCCTTTTTGCGGAAAAAGAAGCCGTCACAGGTGGCGCAGGCCGAGACCCCGAAGCCCTGGAACTTGCGTTCGCTGTCGATGCCCAGCCAGCGCGCCGAGGCGCCGGTGGCAATGACCAGGGTATCGCCGGTGTAGCTGTCGCCGGAATCGCCCTGGGCGACGAAAGGCCGCCTGGACAGATCGATGGACATGACCGTGTCGTAGAGGAAGCGCGTGCCGACATGCTCGGCCTGTTTTTGCATCTGTTCCATCAGCCAGGGGCCCTGGACGGCCTCGGCGAAGCCGGGAAAATTCTCGACCTCGGTGGTGATGGTCAGCTGGCCGCCCGGCTGCAGACCGGCGACCAGGATCGGCGCCAGATTGGCCCGGGCGGCATAAATGGCGGCCGTGCAGCCGGCCGGGCCGGAGCCGAGGATAAGCACTTTGCTGTGGTGTTGGGCCATCGGTGAACGCCTCGAACGGAAAGGGGCTGTCGCGGGGATGTCCTTCGACACCCCCGCTGACGCCGATTTTAGAGCGCCTTGGCGTGTTCAGCCAGATATTTGGCGACCCCTTCCGGGTTGGCCTTCATGCCGGCCTTGCCCTTCTGCCAGCCGGCCGGGCAGACTTCGCCATGTTCCTCGTGGAACTGCAGGGCGTCCACCAGGCGCAGCGCCTCGTCGACATTGCGGCCCAGCGGCAGGTTGTTGACATGCTGGGACTGGACGACCCCGGCGCGGTCGATCAGGAAGGTGCCGCGCAGGGCGACCCCGCCGGGCAGCAAAACGCCGTAGGAGCGGGCGATATCCTTGGTCAGGTCGGCGACCAGGGGGAACTGCACATTGCCGAGACCACCTTTTTCCACCGGCGTGTTCTTCCAGGCCAGATGGGTGAAGTGGCTGTCCACCGAAACACCGATCACTTTGACGTTCTGCTGGGCGAACTGTGCCACCCGATGATCATGGGCGAGGATTTCCGACGGGCAGACAAAGGTGAAGTCCAGCGGATAGAAGAACAGCAGGCCGTAAGAACCGGCGAGGTAATTTTTGAGATTGAAAGACTGGGAAATTTCATTGTTGGGCATCACCGCCGGTGCGGTGAAGTCGGGCGCCGGCTGGCCGACGAGTACGGTTGGATTGGTGCTGGCATTGGCAGTCGTCATCATTTGGCTCCTAATCCATTGGTGGGTTTCGCCGGCAGATGTAAGTCGATTTGCTGCCGACTACAAGTTTCAATGATTATAAAACTTGCGGGAGGGATAGGAATTCAAAAGACTTTCACTCATGGTAAATGCCTAAAAAATATACGGCTTTCTCCTCGCGGAGCGATTGGGGGCTTGGCGGGTCGGCGCCGATCTGTAATATAATTTCTTAAACAAGGGTGAATCCGGAGTTTAACGTCCCATGCAACGGGTCAAACTCGACCGTATCGACCGGCATATCCTGCACGACCTGCAAAGCGACGGGCGCATGACCAATGTCGATCTGGCCCGCCGCGCCGGCATTTCCGCGCCACCCTGCCTGCGCCGCGTGCGGGCGCTGGAGGATGCCGGGTTCATCCGCGGATACCATGCCGAGGTAGATGCCCAGGCGCTGGGCTATAATGTCACGGTGTTCGCCCATGTCGGCCTCAACAGCCAGGCCGAGGCCGACCTGAAAGCCTTCGAATCCCTGGTCGACGGATGGCCGGAAGTCCGCGAATGCCACATGCTGGCCGGCGAGACCGATTTTTTGCTGAAGGTGGTGGCCGAGGATTGGGATGCCTATCAGCGGTTCCTGACCACCCGCCTGACCGCCGCGCCCAATATCAGCCATGTCAAATCGGCGCTGGCCATCCGTTCGTCAAAGCTGCAGCCCGGGGTGCCCATCGCTCTCGACGACGAGTCCGGCGACCTGCATTCCTGAGGGTCAAAAATCAGGGTTGAGCAGGCTTTCCGTCTGGCCGGCGCCGCCATGCACCCTTGCCAGCCGGCCGGACAGTTCGACCCGGCCCTCGGCGATCAGCCTTACCGCCAGCGGATAGATCCGGTGCTCGACGGTCAGAACGCGGGCGGCCAGCCGGTCTTCGTCGTCGCCGTCCAACACCGGCACCGCGCCCTGGACGATGATCGGACCGTCATCGAGATCGGGGGTGACGAAATGCACGCTGCAGCCGTGCAGCTTGACCCCCGCCTCCAGCGCCTGGCGATGGGTGTGCAGCCCTTTGAAGGAGGGTAGCAGCGAGGGATGGATGTTGATCATGCGACCCCGCCAGGCGGTGGCGAAGGCCGGGCCGAGCAGGCGCATGAACCCGGCCAGACAGACCAGCTCGGCGCCGCAGCGGCGCAATTCGGCATCCATCGCCTGATCGAAGGCGGCACGGTCGGGAAAGGCGCGGTGATCGATGACCAGTCCGGCGACACCGGCCGCCCGGGCCCGTTCCAGTCCATAGGCGGAGGCGGAGTTGGAGATCACCAGCACCACCTCGGCCGGAAATTCCGGCCGGCCGGCGGCGTCGAGCAGCGCCTGCAGATTGCTGCCGCGCCCGGAAATCAGCACCGCCACCTTCAGCCGGGCCATGCCGCGTCCGTGCCCTGCACCTGGGTTTGCGCCTCGTCTGCGCGGCGGCGGCGGATCTCGCCGATGGTGAACACCTGCTCGCCGCCGTCACTCAGCAGGCGGCGGGCGGCCTCGGCCTCGGCCGCCGGCACCACCACCACCATGCCGATGCCGCAATTGAAGGTGCGGCAGAGCTCCGGCGCCGCCAGCCTGGCCTGACGCTGCAGCCAGGCGAAGACCGGCGGCAACGGCCAGCGCCCGGCGTCGAGCTCGGCCACGCAGTCCGCCGGCAGGACCCGCGGCAGGTTGTCGAGCAGGCCGCCACCGGTGATATGAGCCAGGGCCTTGATCTTGCCGGCGCGGACCGCCTTGAGGCAGCTTTTCACATAGATCCTGGTGGGAGTCAGCAGGGCGTCGCCCAAGCTGGTGCCGGGTTGGAAGGGGGCCTCGGCGTCATAGGCGAGGCCGCTCAGTGCGACCACCTTGCGGACCAGCGAGTAGCCGTTGGAGTGAACGCCGCTGCTGCCCAGTCCGAGCACCACGTCACCGGCGCCGACCGTCGAACCGTCGATCAGCTGATGGCGTTCGGCGGCACCGACGGCGAACCCGGCCAGATCGTAGTCGCCGCCGGCATACATGCCCGGCATTTCCGCCGTTTCGCCGCCGACCAGGGCGCAGCCGGCCTGCCGGCAGCCCTCGGCGATGCCGGCGATGATCTGCCGCCCGGCCGCCACATCCAGCTTGCCGGTGGCGAAATAATCGAGAAAAAACAGGGGCTCGGCGCCTTGCACCACCAGGTCGTTGACGCACATGGCGACCAGGTCGATGCCGACGGTGTCATGCCGGCCGGCATCGATGGCGACCTTGAGCTTGGTGCCGACGCCGTCGGTGGTGGCCACCAGAACCGGATCGGTGAAGCCGGCCGCCTTGAGGTCGAACAGGGCGCCGAACCCGCCGAGGCCGGCGGCGCCGCCGGGGCGCGCGGTGGATTTTGCCAAGGGCTTGATGGCCTCGACCAGGGCCTCGCCGGCGTCGATGTCGACACCGGCATCCCGGTAGGTCAGGCCATTGGTGATATCGGATTTGCTGATGGCTTCCTCGACGCTGTGATGATGCTATGGTATGGGCCGCCCAACGCCGGCCGAAGATACTTGATCCGGGACGCTTTTCAATGCCTGTTCTCCACTTCCTGCCGCGGGCAGGGATCGTTTTCCTGGCGCTGCTCGCCATTTTGCTGCCCCTCGACACGCGGGCCCAGCAGTACGAACCGTTCACCATTTCCGGTGTGCCGGTGGATGTGCGCGCCGAGAACGTCAACCTGGCCCGGCAGACGGCCTTGCTGGAGGGTCAGCGGGCCGCCCTGCAAAGTCTGCTGATGCGCCTGACCTCCGCCGCCGACGTGCAGAAAATGCCGCGGCTGTCCGACGAGGAACTGCAGAATCTGGTGCTGGATGTCGGCATCGATCAGGAGAAACGCTCGGCGGTGCGCTACCTGGCGTCGCTGTCGGTGCGCTTCAAGCCGGACGCCGTGCGCCGCCTGCTGCGCGGCGCCAATATTCCCTATGCCGAATGGCGCGGCCGGCCGGTGGTGGTGGTGCCGCTGACCCTGGGCGAGGACGGGCTGCCGCCCGTCGACGGCGCCAATCCCTGGCGCGAGGCCTGGCGCGGCAGCGCCACCCAGGGCGTGGTGCCGATCCAGGTGCAGACGGCCGAGGCCGCCGAGGCCGCCGATCCGGTGGCCCTGGCGCAGCGGTTCAATACCCAGGACCTGGTGGTGAGCGAGGCTGTGGCCCAGCGGGTGGACGGCGGCAAGGTCAATCTCGCTGTCACCACCCATGGCCTCGGTCCGGTCGGCGGGGTGCTCGACGGTGTCCGCAGCTATCAGGGCGAGATCGGCGAGTCCCTGGAGATGGTGTTGCGCCGCGCCGCCGAGGACATGGTGCGGTCGGTCAACGACGGCTGGAAAGCCGGCAATATGCTGCAGTTCGACCGCATCGCGTCGCTGGCGGTGATGGTGCCGCTGGGCGGCTTCGAGGATTGGCAGGCGCTACGCGACCGCCTGAACCGCTCGACCCAGATCCGCGCCTTCGAGGTCGCCGCGCTGTCGCGGGGCGAAGCCGCCCTGGTCCTGCATTATGTCGGCGACCAGCAGCAGCTGTCGCAGGTGTTGATGCAGAACGGCCTGGTGCTGAGCTGGGCGGATGACCATTGGATGCTGCAGACGGTGCAGACCCGACCCGCCGCGACCGGGCGCTGATCCTGTGTTATGGTAGCCTCGGCTGAGACATAGGAACCATGGCGGTGGAAGACTCGAAGACCGGCAATCTGCGCTTCTGGCTGATCGGGCTGGCGATCCTGCTGGCCCTTCTGTGGCTGTTGCACGGCGTCCTGTTGCCCTTCGTCGCCGGCATGGCGATCGCCTATTTCCTTGATCCGGTGGTCCGCCGCTTCGGCCGCCTCGGCGCCTCGCGAACCGTCGCCGCCCTGGTGATCGAGGCGGCGTTTTTCCTGGTGCTGGGGCTCGCCATCGTCATCCTGGCGCCGCTCATCGAAGACCAGGTGGTGCATTTTGCCCAGAAGCTGCCGGCTTACGCGCAGGCCTTGCTGCGGCGCGGCGAACCGCTGTGGCGGACCGCCACCGCCTATCTGTCGGCCAAGGACATCGACCGGCTCGGCACCGCGGCCGGCGACTATGCCGGCACCGCGGTCGGCTGGCTGGGGCATTTCTTCACCGAGCTGGTCAGCGGCTCGCTGATGGTGGTCAATGTGGCGATGCTGGTCTTCGTCACTCCGGTGGTGACCTTCTACCTGCTGCGCGACTGGCCGTCGGTGACCGCCAAGGTCGATCATTGGCTGCCGCGCCCGCATGCCCAGGTGATCCGCCAGCAACTGAAAGCCATCGACGACATCCTGGCCGGGTTCCTGCGTGGCCAGGCCCTGCTTTGCCTGGTGCTGGGCAGCTTCTACGGCCTCGGCCTCAGCCTGGTCGGTCTCGATCTCGGGCTGGTGGTGGGCTTCGCCGCCGGGCTGGTGTCGTTCATCCCCTATCTGGGCACCGTCTCCGGCTTTGTCGTCGGCGTCAGCCTGGCTTTGGCGCAGTCGCAGGACTGGACGCTGGCGGCGATGGTGGCCGGGGTCTTCCTGGTCGGCAATCTGCTGGAAGGCAATGTGCTGGCGCCGAAACTGGTGGGGGAGAAGATCGGACTGCATCCGGTGTGGGTGATTTTCGCCCTGCTGGCGGGCGGCGCCGTCTTCGGCTTCCTCGGCATTCTCCTGGCCCTGCCGGTGGCGGCGGTGGTCGGCGTCCTGGCGCGTTTCGCCCTGGCCCGCTACATGGGCAGCCCCATCTATTCGGGAGACCTGCCCGGGGAGCGGGCGCCGTGAGCCAGGCCCAGCTGCCCTTCGACCTCGGCCATGTCCCGACCTACGCCCTGGATGAATTTCTTGAAGCCGACGGCAATGCCGAGGCCCTGGCCCGGGTCACCGACTGGTCCGGCTGGCCGCATCCGGCCTGCGGCCTGATCGGTCCGGCGGGCTGCGGCAAGACCCATCTGGCCCATGTTTTCTGCGACCTCAGCGGCGGGCTGCGGCTGGATGCCGGCGCCCTGACCACCGAGCTGGTGCCGGAACTGGCCGAAGCCCCGGCGGTGGCGCTGGAGGACGCCGATCGCGGCGTCGACGAGACGGCCCTGTTTCACCTCTACAACCTGATGAAGGAAAACCGCCGGCGACTGCTGCTGACCGCCCGTCTGGCGCCGTCGCGCTGGCCGGTGGCCCTGGCCGATCTGCGCTCGCGCCTGGCCACGGTACCGCTGGCGATGATCCTGCCGCCGGACGACAGCCTGATCGGCTCGGTGCTGCTGAAACTGTTCTCCGACCGCCAACTGGCGGTGACCCCTGATGTCATCGCCTTCATCCTGACGCGTATGGAACGCTCGTTCGACAGTGCCCGGGCGCTGGTGGCCGGCATCGACGCGGCGTCGCTGGCGCAGCACCGGCGCATTACCGTACCGCTGGTGCGCGACCTGCTTCCACATTTCTCACAGTCTCGCGAAACCTGATCGCCGGCTGGGTCGGTCTCAACGGAACACGGAGCGCAGGTACTCGATCGGCATGACCAGAACCCTTTCGCCGAGAGGTGAGGCAAGGAACCCGTGCTTACGGTAGAAGCCGACGGCTTCGTCATCGATGGCGTGAACGATCACTCCACGGACTCCGGCGATATCGGAGGCCTTCAGGCAGCGGTGCAGTGCATCGGCCAGCAATTGGCTCCCGAGGCCACGGCCCCGCCAGGTCTGGTCAATGGCCAGGCGGGCGATCAACAGCAGAGGAATCTCGTCGGGGGTCCCGCGACGCAGCTTGGCGCTGGGCAACAGAAGTCTTTGTTCCATCGCCGTGGCAATGGAATAGTACCCGACAACCCGCCGACTGTTGGCACCTTCGCAAATCACGTAACTGCGGGCACTCAGTCCCTCGCTGGCCAACGCCCGCCGTTTCAGCCAGTCGTCCAGGGCTGGGTGTCGGCCGTTGTCGAATGCCATGACATCGTGCCGGGGATCCAATCGTTCCGGTAGGCCCAGCCGATCGCCGGGGTCAACCGGCATCGGAGGGGCGGCGCCGCAGACGACGTCTTACGTCCTCATCGGGCTGGATCGGGGAGTCAAGCAAAGCCAGGAATTGGGCATGGGCGTCCGGTTCAAGGAAGAAAACCCGCTGGTCCAACAGGGTTTCCTCGGCCTGCCGGCGCGCGCAGTCGAGCATGAATTCGGAAAGTTTCAGGCCGCGCAATTGCGCCGCCTTGTTCAGCAAAGCCTTGGTTTCCGTGGAGGCGCGAATCTGGATCAGGTCGTCCTTGCGAACCTTGGGCGGCTCCCGGTACGGATGATGCTGCGCGGTTTGGCTCATGGCACGGCCCTTGGGGCATGGTCCTTGGAAAGAGCTAGTCTAGGAATGTGTAGTGACATTGTCAATACACAAGCGACCCTGCTCAGTGGTCGATCGCCCGCTGGCGCAGCAGATGGTCGGCCAAGGTAAGCGCCAGCATGGCCTCGGCGACCGGGACGGCGCGGATCGCCACGCAGGGGTCGTGACGGCCCTTGGTCGACACTTCGACCTCGTTGCCGTGGCGGTCCACCGACAGCATGGGGGTGAGGATCGAGCTGGTGGGCTTGACCGCCAGGCGCAGCACGATGCTCTGGCCGGTGGAGATGCCGCCGAGGATGCCGCCGGCGTGATTGGACAGGAAATGCACCTTGCCGTCCTTCATGCGCATCTGGTCGGCATTGGCCTCCCCCGACAGGGCGGCGACGGCGAAACCGTCGCCGATCTCGACGCCTTTGACGGCGTTGATGCTCATCATCGCCTTGGCGAGGTCGGCGTCCAGCTTGTCATAGACCGGCGCGCCAAGCCCGACGGGGACATTGTCGGCGCTGACCTCGACGACGCCGCCGATGGAGGACCCGGCTTTGCGCACGCCGTCGAGAAACCCTTCCCATTGGGCGGCGGCCTCGGCATCCGGACACCAGAACGGGTTGTTGCCCACGGTCGCCCAGTCCCAGCGTTGGCGGTCGATTTGATGCGGCCCCATCTGCACCATGGCGCCGCGGATGGTCACGCCACCCGGCACCAGGCAGTTCAGCAGCTTGCGGGCCACCGCCCCGGCGGCCACCCGCATGGCCGTCTCGCGGGCCGAGGAGCGGCCGCCGCCCCGGTAGTCGCGGATACCGTATTTGGCCTGGTAGGTGAAATCGGCGTGGCCGGGGCGGAAGCGCTCGGCAATTCCGGCATAGTCGGTGGAGCGCTGGTCGGTGTTGTCGATCAGCAGGGCGATGGGGGTGCCGGTGGTCTGGCCCTCGAACACCCCCGACAGGATGCGCACGCAATCGGCCTCGCGGCGCTGGGTGGTAAAGCGGGACTGGCCGGGTTTGCGCTTGTCCAGCCAGGGCTGGATGTCGTCCTCGGCCAGGGGCAGGCGCGGCGGCACGCCGTCGATCACGCAGCCGATGGCCGGGCCGTGGCTTTCGCCGAAGGTGGTGATGCGAAACACATGGCCGAAGCTGTTGCCGGCCATGTCACACGACGCTGATATCGGGGGCGTCCACCGCTTTCATTCCCACCACATGATAGCCGCAGTCGACATGGTGCACCTCGCCCGATACGCCGGACGACAGATCCGACAGCAGGTAGACGCCGGCGCCGCCGATGTCGTCGAGGGTCACATTGCGCTTCAGCGGCGCATTATACTGGTTCCATTTCAGGATATAGCGGAAATCGCCGATGCCCGACGCCGCCAGGGTCTTCATCGGTCCGGCCGACATGGCGTTGACGCGGATGTTGCGATCCCCCAGATCCACCGCCAGATATCTAACGCTGGCCTCCAGCGCCGCCTTGGCGACGCCCATCACATTGTAATGCGGCATCACCCGTTCGGCGCCGTGATAGGACAGGGTCAGCAGACTGCCGCCCTCGGTCATCAGCGGCGCGGCGCGGCGGGCCAGGGCGGTGAAGGAATAGCAGGAGATCAACAGCGTGCGGCTGAAGTTCTCGGCCGTGGTGTCGTAATATTTGCCCTTGAGCTCTTCCTTGTCGGAATAGGCGATGGCATGGACCAGGAAATCGAGCCGGCCCCATGTCTTGGCCAAGGTGGCGAAGACCGAGTCGATGCTGGCGTCGTCGGTGACGTCGCAGGGCATGACGAGGTCGCAGCCAACCGATTCGGCCAGTGGGCGGACACGTTTTTCCAAGGCTTCACCCTGAAAGGTGAAGGCCAGTTCGGCGCCATGGGCACGGGCCGCCTTGGCGATGCCCCAAGCAATGGAGCGGTCGTTGGCGACTCCCATGATCAGGCCCTTCTTGCCGTCCATCAGGGCCGGAGAAATGGTCATCAGGCTTCCTCTTTGCATCGATATGAAGGCCGCTGTGGCGGCAAAGCGCGCATCCTACACCAAAGAAGGGTATGGTCAAAGGTCAGGCGCCGGATGAAAGGAGACGGGTGATGGCGGTTTCGGTGAGCGGCTGGTTTCGCCAGGGCGGCCTGCCCTTCTATGTCGGGGCCCGGTTCCTCGGCAATCGCGGTTTCGACATGGCCTCGTCGCTGGCCTATACGTCGCTGCTGTCGCTGGTGCCGCTGCTGGCCATCGCCCTGGCCGTCCTCGCCGCCTTTCCGGTGTTCAACGCGGTGCGCGACCAGTTGCAAAGCGCCGCCTTCCATTATCTGGTGCCGCAGGTCGGCCGGCAGATCCAGCAATATGTCAGCGATTTCGTCGACAATGCCGACAAGCTGACCGCCGCCGGCACCATCGGCCTGGCCTTCACCGCGGTGATGCTGCTGGTCACCATCGAGGGATCGCTCAACCAGATTTTCCGCGTTGCCACCCCCCGCAAGCCGCTGTCGCGCCTGATGCTGTACTGGACGGTGGTGACCTTGGGGCCGCTGCTGGCCGGCGCCAGTTTTTCCCTGTCGATCAGGGTCTACAGCCTTGGCGATCTGGCGGCACGCGGCCAGGAGTTTTCGCCGCTGCTCAATGCGGTGGTGCCCGACCTGCTGATGATGCTGACCTTCACCCTGATCTACGTGGCGGTTCCCAATCGCCGGGTCAGGGCAGGGGACGCCGCCGTCGGCGGTGTCGCCGCCGGCCTGGTTTTCGCCGCCCTGCGCTGGGGGTTTGCCATCTATGCGGCCAATGCCCAAAGTTATGAATCGATCTATGGCGCGGTGGCCCTGGTGCCGATCTTCCTGCTGTGGATGTATCTGTCCTGGGTGGTGGTGCTGGGCGGGGCGGAACTGACCGCCGCCTTGCCCGAATGGCGGGCCACGCGCCACCATCTCCAGGGTCGGCAGCCCGCCTGGCGTCGCCTGGCCCTGGCCCTGGAACTGCTGTCGGCGCTGGACGCCGAGAGCCGCCGTTCCGGTAAAGGCTGCGGGCCGGTCGAACTGCTGGCCCGCTCCGGTGGCTCGGAAGCCGATTTCCGCGAGGTGGTCGGTCTGCTGACAACCGCCGGCTTTACCGCCGAAGCCGCCGACGGCCGCCTTCTGCCCGGCCGCGATCCGGCCGCGGCCTCGCTGGGCGACCTGTTCCAGGCGCTGGGGCTCGGCCTGGCGTCGATCCTCATCGGCTGCGGCGACGCCAAGGCGCTGCGGCGGCTCGCCGACCGTCTGGCCGCCGCCGTCGACGCCGAGCGCCAGGCGCTGGACCTGCCGCTGTCGGAGGTGCTGCCGGGTTAACCTGGGTTAACCCTTGTCCTCGTCCGTGCCCAGCTTGCCGCGGACCTCATAGGCGTGGGCGGTCTGCCATTTGCGCATGAACTCCTCCAATTCGGGGTCGGGAGCGCCGGGCAGCATCACCTTCAGGCTCACCAGCTGGTCGCCGCGACCATGAGCTCCCGGGGCACCCTTGCCCTTGAGGCGGAGCGTGGCGCCGCTGCTGGAACCGGCCGGCACCGACAGCGTCACCTTGCCGTCGATGGTCGGCACCGTCACCTTGGCCCCCAGCACCGCTTCCGGCAAAGTCACCGGCAAGGTGATCAGGATGTCGTCACCCTCGCGGGTGAAAAAGGCATGTGCCTCCACCTTCACTTCGATCAGCGCGTCGCCCGCCGGTCCTCCCGACCGTCCCGAGCCGCCCTGGCCCTTGAGGCGCAGTGTGGCGCCGTCCTTGCTGCCGGGCGGCACCTTGACGTCGAGGCTCTTGCCGTTGGGCAGGCTGATCCGCTTGGTCGCCCCCATCACCGCCTCCGGCAGGCTGAGCTTCAGCGTGTATTGCTGGTCGCCGCCGCGCGCCGTCGCCATCTCGTCGTCACCGCCGGAGAACGGCCAGGCCTTGGACCGCCCCTTGCCGCGGCGGCGCAGCAATTCGGCGAAGATGTCATCCGGATTGTTGCCGAAATGAAAGGCGTCGCCGTGTTTGCCGCCGCCTTCGGCATAGGTGCGGTAGGAATGGCGCGCCCGCTCGGTGCCGCTGGCATCGATTTCCCCGGCGTCGAAGCGCGCCCGCTTGGCCGGGTCGCCCAGCAGGTCATAGGCGCCGCTGAGCTTCTTGAACTTCTCCTCGGCCTGGCGGTTGCCGGGGTTCAGGTCAGGGTGCAGCGTCCGCGCCAGCTTGCGATAGGCCTGTTTGATCTGGTCCTGGCTGGCATCCCGGGCGACGCCAAGCGTCTTGTAGGGGTCATCCACGGTGGGGAATCCGCTGCCCGCTCACTTGACCACCTTCCAGCTGCCGTCGGGCTGTCGGCAGGCGGTGCCGTAGGCCTGCTGGGTCTGGCCGCCGACCACGATGGTGGTCTGGTATTCGCGGCAATAGGCGCCGCTGGCGGTGTCGGTGCCCTCGCGGACCGGGGTGAAGGATCCCTGGTTGCCGCTTTGCGGGTTGTTCCAGCGGATGGTCTGGCCGACCGGTGCCGCATAGGCTTTCTGTTCCGCCTGTTCGGCGTATTGGCGGTCGGCCTTGTCCAGCGATTTGCCGGCTTCGCTGCCGAGATAGGCGCCGAACAGGGTGCCGAGCGCGGTGGTGGCCAGCTTGCCCGAGCCATGGCCGAACTGCGAGCCGACTAGGCCGCCGGCGGCGGCGCCGAGCAGGCCGCCGCCCACCTGCTTCTCGCCCATACCGTTGTTGGCGCAGGCGCCGAGCAGGACGGCGGTGAGGGATATTGCGGAAAAACTCTTTACGATACGGTGCATAGTGTCTTTCTCGTCGTAGTTAACAACCCGGGCAAACGCCTTCAGTCTGATATCAATGCCGAATTTCGGCTATTGTAAGGCAGACCGGGGAACTGCCAAGTGTATCCCGCGGCCGGCCTTGCCAAACTGGGACATAAGATATGGTTCAAAACAGCGCGGATCCCATAGCCCTTTTTCAAGAATGGCTGAACGAAGCCGAAAGCAAGGAAATCAACGACCCGACGGCGATGGCCCTGGCCACCGCCGATGCCGAGGGCCGTCCGTCGGTGCGCATGGTGCTGCTGAAGGCGGCGGACGCCCGCGGCTTTGCCTTCTATACCAATCTGGAAAGCCGCAAGGGCGAGGAATTGCGGGCCAATCCGCGGGCCGGCCTGTGCTTTCACTGGAAAAGTCTGCGCCGCCAGGTACGCGTCGACGGCCCTGTCGAGGCGGTCACCGATGACGAGGCCGATGCCTATTTCGCCAGCCGGGCCCGCGGCAGCCAGATCGGCGCCTGGGCGTCGCGACAGTCGCGGCCGTTGGCCGGGCGCTTCGACCTGGAAAAACGCATCGGCGAATATGCGGCGAAATTCGGTCTCGGCAAGGTGCCGCGGCCGCCTCATTGGAGCGGCTTCAGGGTGGTGCCCGACTGCATCGAGTTCTGGCAGGACCGGCCCTTCCGCCTGCATGACCGTCGGGTGTTCCGCCGTCAGGCCGACGGCTGGGTCGAGGAGCAACTGTTTCCATGACCGACGCCCGTCTGATGCGCCTGGCCACCTATTGCGCGGTGGCGGTGGCGCTGGTGCTGATCGTTGCCAAGCTGGGCGCCTGGGTGGCCACCGATTCCGTGGCCCTGCTGTCGACCCTGATCGATTCGACCATGGACGCGGTGGCGTCGCTGATCAATGTCGCCGCGGTGCACCACGCCCTGCAACCGGCCGACCGCGAGCACCGGTTCGGCCACGGCAAGGCCGAGCCGCTGGCCGGGCTTGGGCAATCCGCCTTCATCGCCGGTTCGGCGCTGTTTCTCGTCGGCGAAGCGGGAAAGCGCCTGTTCCGTCCTGAACAGGTGACCAATGTCGAGACGGGCATTGCCGTCATGGTCTTCTCCGTGCTGCTGACCGCCGTCCTGGTCACCTTTCAGACGCGGGTGGTGCGGCGCACCGGCTCGCTGGCCATCGGCGCCGACCATCTGCATTACCTGGGCGATCTGCTGATGAATGCCAGCGTCGTCGTCTCGCTGCTGCTGGGCAATTACCTGGGGTGGACTTTCGCCGACCCGCTGTTCGCCATCGCCATCGCCGGCCTGCTTCTCCACGGCGCCTGGACCATCGCCCTGCGCTCTTACAACCTGTTGATGGACAAGGAATTCCCCGACGAGGAGCGGCGCCGCATCCTGGACATCTGCCGGACCCATCCCGAGGTCCTCAGCGTTCACGATCTCAGGACCCGTTCGGCCGGCCTGCAAAGCTTCATCCAGCTGCATCTGGAACTGGCCGCCGATATTTCCCTGGCCGCCGCCCATGTCATCAGTGATGAGGTCGAGGCGAAGATCCGCGACGCCTTTCCGGTGGCCGACATCATCATCCATCAGGATCCGGCCGGAATTTACGAGCCGCCGCCGCCGGTGGATTGAGATGAGCCAGTCGGAGGTGACGGCCTTGCTGTCGGACCCCGGCACGTTCGGTGCCGAGGTCAGGCGGATCGACACCCATATCTCGATCGTCTTTCTCGCCGGCCCACGGGCCTACAAGCTGAAGCGCGAGGTCCGCTTCCCGTTTCTCGATTTTTCAAGCGTCGAGCAGCGGCGGCAGGCCTGCCTGGCGGAATTGCGCCTCAATCGGCGAACGGCGCCGGAAATTTACCTGGAGGTGACGGCGGTGACCCGCGAGGCCGACGGCCGCCTGGCCATCGGCGGCCAGGGGCTGCCGGTGGACTGGCTGGTGGTGATGAACCGCTTCGACGAAGATAATCTTCTGGACCGCATGGCCGCCGCCGGACGCCTGACCCGCGACCAGGTGCTGGCCCTGGCCGACCATATCGCCGCCTTTCACGCCCAGGCCGAACCCAGTCCGGAATTCGGCGGCGAAAAGGGGCTGGCCTTCACCATCGACACCAATGACCGCTGTTTTGCCGCCCATGCCCTGTTCGACACCGCCGAAGTCAAGCAGCTCGGCGAGGCGTCGCGGGCCCTGCTGTCGGCCCATGCCCCACTGCTCGAGCAGCGCCGGGCGGCGGGGCTGGTGCGGCGCTGTCACGGCGATCTGCATCTGGGCAATATCTGTCTTCTCGACGGGCGGCCGACTTTGTTCGACGCCATCGAATTCAACGACGATTTCGCCTGCATCGACGTGTTTTACGACCTCGCCTTCCTGCTGATGGACATGGAGGCGCGGGGCCTGCCGGACATGGCCAGCTGGCTGATGAACCGCTATCTCGAGCGGACCGGCGACACCGGCGGTCTGACGCTGCTGCCGTTGCTGCTGTCGCTGCGCGCGGCCATCCGCGCCCATGTGACGGCAGCCATGCCGCATACCGCCGCCGGCCGGGCGCTGGATTATTTCCGCCGCGCCCAGACCTATCTGCAGCCGGCACCGCCCCGGCTGGTGGCCGTCGGCGGCCTGTCGGGCAGCGGCAAGTCGCGCCTCGCCCGCGCCCTGGCGCCGTTCGTCGGTCGCCCGCCGGGGGCGGTGGTGCTGCGCAGCGACGTCCTGCGCAAGCGGTTGATGGGCGTCGCCCCGGAGGTGCGACTGGCCGCCGAGGCCTATGCCCCCGAGATCACCCGGCAGACCTATCTTTGTCTGTTCGACGAGGCGGAGCGGGCGCTGGCCGGCGGCCAGGCGGTTATCGCCGATGCCGTCTTCGCCGGACCGGCCGAGCGCCAGGCCATCGAGGTGCGGGCGCGCCGTTGCGGCGTGCCGTTCGCCGGGCTGTGGCTGGAGGCCTCGCCGGAGGTGATGGAGCGGCGGATCCTCGGGCGTCGCGGCAATGCCTCGGATGCCACGCCCGCCGTGCTTGAACGCCAGCTGACCTACGACCTCGGCGCCATCACCTGGCCCCGCCTCGATTCCTCCGGCGCGCGGCATGAAACCTTGGCTGATGCGCGTAATGCGCTGAGGCTTTAAACCCCGGCTTGGGGTATAATACAGCGAAACATTGATGAAGGAGGCCCGTCATGACGGCCTATCGAACGATCCTCGCCTGCCTCAGTGACAGTGACAGCGCCGAGGCGACACTTGGCCTGGCGCTGATGGTCGGCCAGGCCCATCAGGCCCATGTCGAGGCGATCCATGTCAGGCCGGACCCGGCCGCGTCGGTGCCGCTGATCGGCGAAGGAATGTCCGGAGCGATGGTGGAAGAGATGATGGCCGCCGCCGACGCCCAGGCGACCGAGCGGGCGAGCCGGGTGCGGGCCCAGTTCGCGGCGGTCCGCGAACGCTGCAATGCGCCGCTGGCCAGTGGACCGGCGCCGGAGCCGCAATTCTCCGTCTCCTGGCGCGAGGAGGCCGGGCGCGAAGAGGAGGTGCTGGCCAATGCCGGGCGCCTGACCGACCTGGTGGTTTTCGCCCATCCCGATCCCGACCGCGACAGCCCGTCAATCATGTCGCTGAATGCCGTGCTGATGGAAAGCGGGCGCCCGCTGCTGCTGGCGCCGGCGGTGCTGCCGCTGTCTCTGGGGCGTCGCGTGGCGGTATTCTGGAACGGCAGCGTCGAGGCGTCGCGGGCGGTCCTGGCGGCCCGGCCGATGCTCAAAAAGGCCGAGACGGTGATGATCTTTTCGGCCATCGAGGGAGACCAGGCCAGCCCGGCCGAACTGGCCGGCTATCTTGCCTGGCATGGCGTCAAGGCCGATGTCCACAGCTTCTCCACCGCCGGCCACGCCGGTCCGGCGCTGCTCAAGGAGGCCGGGGCCATGGGCTGTGACCTGATCGTCATGGGAGCCTATACCCACAGCCGCCTGCGCCAGTTGATCCTCGGCGGAGTCACCCGGCATGTCCTGCATGCCGCCCAACTGCCGGTTTTGCTCTGCCATTAGGCCGTTACTGACGGATCTTCAGCCTTTTTTGTCCGGCCGGCGACCCATGGTCGTCGGCCGCGGCGCGGCCGACCTTTGATAAGATCGCGCGGGAAACGCCAAAGCAAAACGCGGCGGCCCGCCCGGCCGCCCGGCAAAGGAGGCCTTCATGCTGTCACTCCACGACTGTCTTGGATTCAGCCGTCTGACCCCGGAACAGATCGAAGCGATCGCCGATCATGAGCATCTGGACATGATTCCGGCGGCGGAATGGGCCGAATGGGTGCTGGATCGCCCCAACGGCCCGGTCATCGTCCAATGCCTGCTGACCGACCAGCTGGAACATTGCCGCGCCCATGGCGACATCCGCCGCAGCCATCGCTACCAGTCCGGCCTCGATGACTTCATCCGCCGGCAAAGCGATGACGGGTGAGACGTCGCAACGTCGCGCTGACAGCGGCCGCCGTCTGACTTATAGTGCGGAGCATGGAGCCTGAGATCCGCACAGTCATTCTTACCGGTGCCAGCCAGGGAATCGGCCATGCGACCGTACAGCGGTTCATGCGCGAAGGCTGGCGGGTGATCACCTGCGCCCGCCAGGATGTGCCGGCACATTGTCGCCGCGATCCGTTGTGGAGCCATCATATACCCACCGACCTCTGCCAGGCGGCCAGTCTCGACGCCTTTGTCCGCCAGGCCAACGACATCCTCGGCGGCCAGCCCCTGCACGCCCTGGTCAACAATGCCGGGGTCAGCCCGAAGACCACCTTCAAGGAACGGCTTGGCGTCCTCAATGGTTCCATCGACGGCTGGAAAGCGGTGTTCGAGTTGAACTTTTTCGCCCCGCTCAAGATGGCGCGGGGGTTCGCGGCGGCTCTGCATCGCGGCCAGGGGGCGGTGGTCAACATCACCTCCATCGCCGGACATTATGTTCATCCCTTCGCCGGCTCCGCCTATTCGACGTCCAAGGCGGCGTTGTCGGGACTGACCCGTGAGATGGCGGTGGAGTTCGCCCAGTTGGGCGTGCGGGTCAACGCGGTGGCGCCGGGGGAAATCAAGACCGAGATGATTTCACCGGAATACGAGGCGCTGATTCCCCGTATTCCCCTGGATCGCATGGGGACGGTTCAGGATGTCGCCGGCGTGGTGTTCCGCCTGTGCTCGGAGGACTTCGCCTATGTGACGGGCACCGAGGTCTTCGTCACCGGCGGCCAACATCTTTACTAGAGCGGTTCGCGACCAATTTGGATCACCCCGCAGGTGACCGAATTTACGGCAGTGCAAGGAAAACGGCGCAGAGCGTAGCGGCGCTACGGTCAAGCCGTTTGACACAGCAATGGCGCAAATTCGGCCCTGCCCT
>DUZF01000006.1 GCA_013349665.1 Rhodospirillaceae bacterium
CGGCATTGTCGGCGCGGATCGTCAACGGTGCCGGATTGACCGTCAGCTTGCCCGGGCTGTTGCCGTCGGCGGCGAGAACATAATTGCCGTTGTCGCCCGCCATGCCGGTGACGATCTGGCTGTAGCTGCCGGCCGGTGTCGCCGCCGACAGGGTCAGCGGGGCGCCGCCGCCGACGGCGCCGACGCTGGCGGTCACCTGGTCGCCGTTGACCAGGCCGGACAAGGTGGCCACGCCCAGGACCGGCGTGGTGCCGTAAGTCGCCGAGCTGGAGGTCACCGACCAGGTGAGCGGCAGCTTGGAGATGGTCAGCGAGCCGCCGACATAGGTCATCTGATAATTGGCGTCGGTGGCCGGGCCGGTGACGGTCACCGGATAGACACCGGCTCCGGTGGTGGCGGTGGCCGTCGACGCGGCGGTGGGCAGGGTGCTGAGCAGGCTGGCGCCGTCGCCGTTGAGAAAGCCGCTGTAGTGCAGGGTGAAGGCAGGATTGTCGGCGCCGTAGGGGCGCGAGGCGGGGTCGACGGTGACGGTCAGCGGTGCCGGGTTGATGGTCAGCTTGCCATTGGCGTAGGTGACGGCGTAATTGCCGTCGGTCGTCGGTCCGCTGGCGGTGATCGGCGTGATGCCGATGCCGGTGCCCCGGGTGGCGGCAGAGGTGGCGCTCGGCTGGGTGGGCAGGCTGCCGGCGCTGTCGCCGTTGACGAAACCGCTATAGCTGACGGTGAAAGCGGGGTTGTCGCCGCCATAGAACCGCGTGGCGTCATTGGCGGTGACGGTCAGTTTCGCCTGGCCGACGGTCAGGGTCCCGGGCTGATAGACGATATTGGTGACCGGATAGCCGATGGCGCTGACGGCGGTGGCGCCGCCCGGGGTAATGGCATGGCTGCCGGTCCCCGGGGTGGCGCCGCCGTCGGTGGTGTAGGTGACGCCACTGACCGTGGCGGTGGCGTCGCTGACCGTGTTCTGGAAGGCCGGCAGCGCCGCGCCATAGGTCGCCGAGGCATCCTGGGCGGTGATGCTGAGATAGGTCTGGCGGTTGGCGAGGATCGGCGCTCCATTGGGGCCGGCGGTCCAGGCCGCCGACAGCTGCGACGGGTCGAGAATGTCGGCGAGGGCGAACAGCTTGCTGGTGGTGGCGCTGCCGCCGCTGCCGCCGGTGAGCGCGCCGCCGCCGGCGGCATAGGAACTTTGCACCGCGCCCTGGTTGAAGCCGATCAGGCTGCCGACCTCGCCGGCGCCGGAGGCGCCGCCGGTGGCGTAGGAGTCGGTGACGGTGCCGAGATTGTTGCCGACCAGGCCGCCGGCCATCTGCGCGCTGGCCCGCACCGGGCCGAGGGCGAAGGATCGGATGACGGTTCCGCCTTGCTGCTGGCCGACCAGTCCGCCCACCGAGGCACCGCCGCGGACGGTGGCGCTGCTGTAGCTGTCGGCGATGGTGCCGGCGTTGTTGCCGACCAGACCGCCGATATTGGCGAAGCTGCCGCCCGACAGGCTGCCGGTGCTGCTGGAATTGGCGATCACCGCGCCGGCAGCGGTCGACCCGGCGAGGAGGCCTGTATTCGAGCCGGTGGCGGTCAGATTGGCGTTGCTCAGCGCCAGATTCTGCACCGTGCCGCCGAGGCTGCCGATCAGCCCGTTACCGCTGGCGGTCAGATTGGCGATGCTGTGGCCCAGGCCGTCGATGCTGCCGGAAAAGCCGGTGGCGCCGCCGAGGGCGGCGAAACCGCCGACGCCGGACATGTCGACGTCGCCGACCAGGGCGTAGGTGCCGGTCGGGTCCAGCCCTTTCAGCCCGGCGGCGCTGTTGATCAGGGTCGGCAGGACACAGCCGGTGCCGTTGCACAGCTTGAGCAGCGGTTCGGCGCCGCTCAAGGTTACCGAGGCGCCGGCGGCGGTGACATCGGTGCCGCCGGCGCCGCCCTGGGCGTAATTGAGCACCAGCCCGGCGCCGGCGCCGCTGGCGGTGATCGGCGCGTTGATGGCGATATTGCGCTGGGCGGTCAGCGTCAGCGTCTGGCCGCTGGACCAGGTAACCGGCGCGTTGACGACGATGTCGCCGTTGCCGCCGCTGCCGGTGGCGTCGGTGGCCAATTCGACATCGGCGGTCTTCAAGGTATTGCCGACGGTGGCGGCGGTGGCGCCGTCGATGGTCAGGTCATTGGGGTCGAGCCGCCAGCGGCCCGGTTTGCCATGGGCGGCGCCGGGATCGACCACCGCCTTGCCGACGGTGAGACCGGCGCCGGAAGTTTCGATCAGGCCGCCATCGCCGGTCAGTCCGGCCGCGGCGATGAGGCGGGCGCCGTCGGTCAGCGCCACCCGTCCGCCGTGGACGATGATGGTGCCGCCGCTTTCGCCGGCCGCCTGGCCGCGGGCGCTGACCTCGCCGCCGATGGTGACCCCGCCGGAATCGAGGCGGCCGGGGTCGCCGCCGTCCAGGGTGACGATACCTTTGCGGACACCGACGGTGTTGGCCTGGACCAGGCCGTCGGTGTTGATGACCTCGCGCTGGGCGCCGTCGAGAGCCCGGGCGGTGAAAGCCACCTGGCCGCCGTCGGCGCTGACGGTGCCGTGGTTGGCGAGCAGCGCCGCCGCCGCCGGCTGGGTGATGTGATAGGCCCACAGGCCGTCGCCGGCGGGGTCGACGGCAAAGCCGTCGGCGGCGCCCAGTTGGACGCCGCCCCCGGGGGCGGCGATGCCGCCGCTGTTGGTGACCTGCGGCGCCGACAGCACCACCGTGCCGCCGTTGTCGGCCTGGATGGTGCCGGCGTTGCTGATGCCGCCCTGCCCGGGGACGGCGGTGAAACGATGGCGGCCGGCCAGATAATCTTCATTGGCCAGGGCCGAGCTGGTCATCAACAGGCCGGCGGCATGGATAAAGCCGGAGGAGCCGACGGCGATGCCGTTGGGGTTGAGCAGGAACAGGTGGCCGCCGGCCAGCAGCTGGCCGTCGATCTGCGAGGCCTGGCCGCCGGTCACCCGGTTGAGCAGGGTGGCGGTGGCCGAGGGCTGGACGAATTGGAGGATTTCACCGGTGCCGACGGAAAAGCTCCGCCAGTTGACCACCGCCTGCGGCGTGGTCTCGGTGACCGTCAGGCGGTTTCCCGATTGGCTGAAGGTGACGCCGCCGCTGACCACCTGGGGCGCCTGCGGATTGGCCAGGCCGGGACCCCCCCACAGAATTGCCGCGGCGGCGGTGGACACAGGAAAAAAATGGCGCAATTTCATGGCGGATCCCGTTCGGCTGCTGTCACCCGGGAAGACTACACATCTTTTCGTTGTGTATAAGTGATTCGCCTCACTTACAAGTATGTCTTTTGCCAAGAGCCTTGACGGTGGCGATGCCTTGTCCCACAACCGGATCCCATGTCGAACGCCTTACTCACAGTTTTGGCCGAGAGCCTCAGCGACCCGGTGCTGCGCCGCTGGCGGCTGGGGCGGCTGTTCGGCCGCTGGCCGGCCGTCAAGGAGCCCGAGGCGCAGCTGAAACCGTTTCTCGATGGCCTGACCAACGTCGCCGCCCAGCCGCCGGCCGGCGTCCTGCCCGACCTGCCGCGCCGCCTGCCGCGCCACCCGGCCCGCCTGGTTCTGGCCGGGCGGGCGATCGAGCTGCAGCCGACCAAGACGGCGGCGGTCTTCCAGATGTCGCTGCCGGCCTCGGCGCAGTATGCCCTGCAATGTTTTTCCTGGCTGCCGCGGCAACCGGACCTCTCGCCCGACTGGGTGTCGGAACTGTGGCGGGCCTGGGTCGAACGGGCCCCGCGTCCCGGCCAGGGCGACACCGTCTGGCATCCCGACACCGCCGCCCAGCGGGCGGTCAACCTGCTGGACTTCGCCCGCCGCGTCGGCTTGCCGGGGCCGCGCAAGAAGACGCTGGAGGTTCTTGGCGCGCATCTGCGGCTGATCCTCGAGCGCCTCGACTACCGGCTGGGAACCAGCGCGGTGACCCAGGGCCATGCCGTCTACCGGCTGGGTCTCGACCTCGGCGAGGAGGCGGCGGCCCAGCATGGCATGGCCATTCTCACCACCGAGGCGCGCCGCCTGATCGGCCGTTCCGGCGTGGTCCTCGCCGAATCCACCGGTCAGCACCTGCGCCTGACCCGCTGCTATGCCGATGCCTGGCTGGCGGCGCGCCGCCACCACCGCCCGGAAGCCTTCAGGCTGGCCGCGTTCCTGCGGCCGATGCTGGCGGTGGTGCCGGCGTTGACCTTGCCCGGCGGCCTGCCGGAGATCGGCGACATGCCCGGCGATTGGCCGGCGGATATGCTGGCTGGCCTCGGTGCCGGCGGCGACCCGGCGACCGGCTGGGGCCGCCTGCTGACGGCGGAAGACCGGGCGGCGCTGGCCGCGCTCGGGGCCGGCACCGGGCTCTACGATCTCGATCTGTTGCGGTCCGACGGCTGGTTGCGCGCCGATTTCGGACCGTGGAGCGGCCTGTGGCACGCCGCCCCGCAGGGCTGGGGCGGCATGACCGGCCAGGGTCATCAGGATCTCGGCGCCTGCGAACTGCATTTCGGCGGCCGCCCGCTGTTCGTCGATCCCGGCAGTCCGCCGCCCTTCCGCGGGGACCGCGCGGCGGAGCTGTTCCGCACGGCGGCGGCCCATGGCGGCCTGACCATCGGCGGTCATGATCCCTATCCGCCGGCCCGGCCCTTCTACAGCGACGACTTCCGGCGCGAAATCGCCGGCGCGCCGCCGGTGCTGGCGTCCGAACATGACGGCGTCAGCCTGGTCTTCGACAGCTATCGGCGCCTCGGCGGGCCCCGCCAATGCAGCCGCCGCTGGCGTTTCGGCGACGGCGGGATGGTCGTCGACGACCGCATTCTCGGCACCGGCCGCTACCTGGTCGAGCGGCGTTTCGTCACGCCGCTGACGGCGGTGGCCGACGCCACCGGGGTGACGCTGATGGGCGGCGGGCGGAAAATCCGCATCACCGGCGACGCCCCGGCGCAGGTGCATCAGGGCTGCCGCTGGGCCGCCGACGGCACCGAACTGCCGCTGTCCCTGGTGGTGTTCGCCGCCCGGGTGAATCTGCCCTGGCAGGGGCGGCTCACGGTGGCCCCTGTCGACGATGCCGGCTGAGCCCATCCTGGCGGCGGTATTTCTGGCCACCCTGGCGGCGACGGTGGCCGCCACCCGCGCCGTCCTCGGCTGGCTGCGCCGCCGGCAAATCCTCGATCATCCCAACGAACGCTCCAGCCATCGCCTGCCGACCCCGCGCGGCGGCGGCCTGGCGGTGACACCGGTGATCCTGCTGGCCTGGACCGGGCTGGCGGCGGCCGGCCAGGGCATGCCGGGGCAGGTGCCGGCGATGGCGGCGGCGGCCGGTCTGCTGGTGTTGTCCTGGCGGGACGACCTCGGGCATCTGCCGGCGGCGTTGCGCCTTTGCCTGCATCTGGCGGCCGGCGGGCTGGGGCTGGCCGGGCTGGATCACCAGCATCTGGTCTTCCAGGGTCTGCTGTCCTGGCCGGTGGACCGTCTGGTGGCGCTGCTGGCCTGGGTGTGGTTCACCAATGTCTACAACTTCATGGACGGCATCGACGGCATCACCGGCGTCGAAACGGCGGCCATCGGCCTTGGCCTGGCCCTGCTGCCGGGCCTCGCCGGGGCGCCGCAGGCGGTGGTGGTGGCCGCCGCCGGTCTCGGCTTCCTGGCCTGGAACTGGCATCCGGCGCGCATCTTTCTCGGCGACGCCGGCAGCGTGCCGCTGGGCTATCTGCTGGGCTGGCTGCTGCTGTCGGCGGCGGCCGACGGCCATTGGGCGGCGGCGCTGATCCTGCCCGCCTATTACCTGGCGGATGCCACCCTGACCCTGGCGGCGCGGGCCTGGCGGCGGGAACGTGTCTGGCAGGCCCATCGCCAGCATTTCTATCAGCGGGCGGTGGCCGGCGGCGCCAGCCATGCCCGGGTGGCGGGGCTGATCCTCGCCGCCGATCTGCCGCTGATGGTGCTGGCCCTGGCCGCCGAGACCGACCCCTGGTCCGCTTTGGCGGCGGCGGTGGCGGTGGTGGCGGGATTGCTGGCGATTCTGCGGGCCTGGGCGGTTAAACTTCCCATTGACCCGAACGGCTAGGCGGCCTACACTTAACAGTAGCAATTATGCAAAAACACAATTTTTACGAGCAATCATGGACGAGCCTACAACTATTCTATTCGAACGCCTGCGCGCCATCCATGCCGATGTCGCGGAAACCCGCGATTCGCAGCGCGAGCAGGGGACCCGGCTGTACCGGATCGAATCCGGCCTGGCGGCGATCCGCCGCCAGCAGACCGGCGATGCCGAGGATGTGGCTAGCCTGGAGCTGCGCTTCGACCGTCTGCGCGAGGATGTCGACCGCATCAAGCGGCGCCTCGACATCGTCGATCCCTGACCGCGGCCTGTACCATTATTAATAAGCTGAAAAAATTCCGCACAGCGGCAGGAAGGCTTATCCGGTCACCGCGCCAGATCTTATCTTTCATCTGCGGAAATCTGCGCAATCTGTGGATAGATAAAAAAATTTTATCCACAGATTGCGCAGATTTCCGCAGATTTTGGTCGCAAAACCCCAGGCAAGACTCTCGGTTGGCAAGGCTATCGCCGGGAGCGATCTCCGATGGACGGCTGGTCATTTGCCGCCATTCAACACTGCGGGATTGGTTGCTGTCCGGCTCGGCAAAGACTGAGGATTTGCTTTGTAATGGCGGCCAACCCCTGGAAACTCAGGGGCCCGTATTTGATGACTGACAGCGAACAAGTGTCCTGGCTCATTCAAAAGGTAAAGTGGCACCGGCCTGAAGTGCCGGTGAAAAATTGTCTTCCAGTGGGTCCGGCGTCCCTGCCGGACTCTTGATTTTCAGTGGGTCCGGCGTCCCTGCCGGACTCCGCCGCAAAGCGGCGAAAACACTTGGTTTTCGGCTTCGCCGAAACACCGGCACGGAGGCCGGTGCCACGCTTTTCCGGGGTCGCCAGGGCGAGGCATCATCCGTCAGAGCCTAACCTCCAGGCCGCGCACCTCTTCGCGGGTCAGTCTGCACGACACGGTGCCGCCCGTCAGGGTCTCGAGGCTCCAAACCCGCTCCTTCATGCCGCTGCCGGCCAGATGGACGATGGACAGCGGCTCGTAAGGCGGGTGGGGCTCGACCAGCAGGCCGCGCGCGGCGTCCCATTTCGGCGTGCCCTTGCCGCAGAACCAGTTGGCGGTGGCCGGAAGCAGGCCGTAGGGCTGGCGGTCGCCGAACACCACGTAATTGAGCGCCGTCTGCTCGGCGATGAAGAAATTGAAGGCATCGCCCTGATGCGGCGGCCGGCGGCGGCGGCGCTGCAGCATGCGGGCATGGGCGGCCGCCCACAGCCGCCAATGGGGGGCGTCGACGGCCAAAGCGAAGACCCCGGAATTGAGGATCGGATTGCGCCCCAGGCGATAGCCGGTCCTGGCCCCGAAACCCCAGGCGAAGGCCTTGTGGTTCTGGGTCCACAGCTTGGGCGGCTTGTACATGGTCCAATAGCCGCGATCCAGTTCCGGCACGATGGCCAGCCGGCCCTTGGCCGCCTCGTCGAGAAACACCGGCAGCATGCGGTCGTCCTGCACCCAGGCGTCGGCGTCGATCCATAAATACAGGTCCCAGCCGGGAAAATGGCGCGGCAGAAAGGGGCGCGCGGTCATCGCCCGGTAATGGGCGGGAGCCTCGGCGCGGCCGGGAAAGTCCAGGTCCCAGCCGGGCTCGGTGAGCAGTGCGCCCTGGCCTTGCAGCCAGTCGCGCTGCTCGCCGGTGAAGCCGAGGTCGAGAATGCCCACAGCCAGTTCGCGGCTGAAGCGGCCGGCGGCGAGCGAGCCGACGAGATCCTTGAGCAGCGGGAAATATCCCGCGTCGGCGGCGCTGCAGATCAGCGCCGCCGGGGTGGATAGGCTCATTCGCGCAGCCCCTGGAACTGGCGGCTGGCCACCACCAGGGTGGCGAGATCGAGATTGCCCGCGGTCTTCAGCTCGCCCAACAGCTGGTCGACCCGTTCGACGGTGCCGCGGCGGCGCTGGATCCAGGCGGCCAGGGCCTCCTCGGCGGCGCCGGCCTCGGCCTCGGCGGCCACCGAGGCGGTGAGCTCCGCCTGGCGGGCGTAAAGATCGTCGATCATGGCGTCGATGGCCAGCTTCTGCCAGTGGCTGCCGCCCGGCAGGCCCTCGGCGGCGGCCCGCAGCCAGCCCATGCCGAAGCGGGCGGTGACCAGGAAATACAGCCGTCCCACCAGATCCACCGGCCGCCCGACCCGCTGGGCGACGCGCGAGATATCGTTGGCGGCGGCCAGCACGATCAGGCTGGCCACCCGCTCGGCCAGGTCCGAGGGGACGCCGGCGGCGCGGTATTCGTCGGCCCGGGCGGCCAGCGCCGCCTGGGTGGCCGGCGGCAGGACCTCGGCCAGCTGGCTGCGCAGCATGGCGATTCCAGGTTCCAGCTCGGTCCGCAGGCGGCCGATGTCCAGCGGGCGCGGCGCGTGCGACAGCACCCAGCCGATGCCGCGCTCCACCAGGCGGTTGGATTCGATCAGCATGGAGGTCTGGACCGAGGCCGGCACCAGATTGTCCAGCGCCTCGATGGCCGACCACACCTCGCGCAGTTGGAAGCCGTCGCGGGCCACCAGATAGGCGCGCGCCACATCGGCCGGCGACGAGCCGGTGCGCTCGCAGACGCGGGCGACGAAACTGCCGCCGATGCGATTGATCATGCTGTTGGTGGCGCTGGTGGCGATGATTTCCCGCTTCAGCCGGTGGCGATCCATGCGGGCCCGCCAGGTCTGGCTGCCCAGCTGGGAGGGGAAATAGCGCACCAGATCGTCGAGCAGCAGGGGGTCGTCCGGCAGGTCGGAGTCAAGCAGGACGTCGTACAGCCACAGCTTGCCATAGGCCAGCAACACGCTGATTTCCGGCCGCGTCAGCCCTAGATTGGCATGGGCGCGGCGGGCCAGCTCCTCGTCATTGGGCAGGAATTCGACGGCGCGGTCGAGGCGGCCGGCCTTCTCCAGCACCCGCATGAAACGTTCCTGCTGGTCGAGCAGTTGCGTCGCCTGCGCCTCGAACACCGAGATGGCCTGGCTCTGCAGGTAATTGTCGCGCAGCACCAGCTCGCCCACCTGGTCGGTCATGCTGGCCAGCAATTCATTTCTCTGCTTGACGGTGAGGTCGCCGTCGGCGACCGCCGCGTCCACCAGGATCTTGATATTGACCTCGTGGTCCGAACAGTCGACGCCCGCCGAATTGTCGATGGCATCGGTGTTGAGCCGCACCCCGGCCAGGGCCGCTTCGACGCGGCCCCGCTGGGTGAAGCCGAGATTGGCGCCCTCGCCGACGACTTTGCAGCGCAGGCTGCCGCCGTCGACGCGCAGCGCCTCATTGGCGCGGTCGCCGACCTCGGTATTGCTTTCCGAGGACGCCTTGACATAGGTGCCGATGCCGCCGAACCACAGCAGGTCGACCGGCTGCGTCAGCAGCGCGCGCATCAGCTCGACCGGCGTCAGGGAATCAGTTTCTATATCGAAACGTTCTCGGATTTCCGGGTTGAGATGCAGAATCTTGGCATCGCGGGGGAAAATCCCGCCGCCCGGCGACAGCACGGTGGCATCGAAATCCGCCCAGCTCGACCGGGCCAGGCCGAACAGGCGCTGGCGTTCGGCGAAGCAGCGCACGGGATCGGGGTCGGGGTCGATGAAGATATGCCGGTGGTCGAAGGCCGCCAGCAGGCGGATATGGGGCGAGCGCAACATGCCGTTACCGAACACGTCGCCCGACATGTCGCCGACGCCGATGACGGTGAAGTCCTCGGACTGGATATCGCGGCCGATCTCGCGGAAATGTCGTTTGACCGATTCCCAGGCGCCCTTGGCGGTGATCCCCATGACCTTGTGGTCGTAGCCCTGGCTGCCGCCCGAGGCGAAGCCGTCGCCGACCCAGAAACCGTATTCGGCGGAAACCCCGTTGGCGATGTCCGAGAAGGTGGCGGTGCCCTTGTCGGCGGCGACCACCAGATAGGGGTCGTCGCCGTCGCGGCGCGTCACCTCGGGCGGCGGCACCACCTGTCCCCCCGACAGATTGTCGGTGATGTCCAGCAGGCCGCGCATCAGCGTCCGGTAGCAGGCGATGCCCTCCTCCAGGAAGGCCTCGCGTCCGCCGGTCTTGGGCGGCCGCTTGACGACGAAGCCGCCCTTCGAGCCGACCGGCACGATCACCGCGTTCTTGACCATCTGCGCCTTCATCAGGCCGAGGATCTCGGTGCGGAAGTCTTCCGGCCGGTCGGACCAGCGGATACCGCCGCGCGACACCTTGCCGCCGCGCAGATGGATGCCTTCCATGCGCGGGCTGTAGACGAAGATCTCGACCATCGGGCGGGGCAGCGGCAGGCCGAGGACGCGGCGCGAATCGAGTTTCAACGACAGATAACTTTTCGGCGCCCCGCCGGGTCCCGACTGGAAATAGTTGGTGCGCAGCGTGCAGTCGACGAGATTGAGGAAACGCCTGAGGATGCGGTCCTCGTCGGCGCTGACCACGGCTTCCAGGGCCTTGTCGAGGGCCGCCGCCACCTCCGCCCCCTCGCCGGCGCCGGCCGGGTCGAAACGGCTTTCGAACAGGCGCACCAGCAGCAGGGCGACAGCCGGATTGCCGGCGACGCAGCGTTCCACATAACTCTGGCTGAAGGTCGAGCCGGCCTGGCGCAGATATTTGGAATAGGCGCGCAAGACCATGACCTGGCGCCAGGACAGACCGCCATTGATCACCAGGCGGTTGAAGCCGTCGTCTTCGGCATCGCCCTGCCACAGCGCCCGGAAGGCGCTTTCGAAGGCGTCGCGCACCGTTTCCACGGGGATGGCGGTACCTTCGACCCCCGACATGGTGAAATCATGAATCCACAGCTTGGCGCCGTCGTCCCGCGACAATTCATAGGGATTCTCGGAGATCACCCGGAAGCCCTTATGTTCGAACAAGGGCAGCACATCCGACAACGCCACCGGCTGGTCATCGCGGTAGACCTTGAACCGCACTTCGCTTTCGGCGGCCTCGAGCGGGCGGTAGAGATGCAGGCCGAGGCCGTCGGTGGCCGATTCGATGCGCTCGATGTCGAACAGGGCCGCCCGCGGCGACGCCTGCTCGCGGTAGGCGACCGGGAAGCCGCGTCCCCAGCGGCGGTACAGCGCCAGCCCGCGATCCTCGCCATGGGTTTCCACCAGCGCTTCCTGCAGGCGGTCGTTCCATGACCGCGCGGCATCCGCCACCCTGGCCTCCAGGGCCGCCGCGTCGACCTCGGGGATGGATTTGGGATCGGTACGCACCAGGCAATGCAGGCGGGCCAGCGGGCTGTCGCCGAGCTGGGTGTAGGAGGCGGTGACGCGGCCCTGGCAGGCGTCCTCCAGGATGTCCTGGATGGTCTGGCGCAGCCGGGTGTCGTAGCGGTCGCGCGGCACGAAGATCAGGGCCGAGAAAAAGCGCTTGAATTCGTCCTGGCGCAGGAACAGGGCGACGCGCTGGCGTTCCTGCAGGCGCAGGATGCCCAGGCTGGTCTCGAACAGGGCGTCTTTGCCGGTCTGCATCAGCTCGTCGCGGGGGAAGTTCTCGAGGATCGCCAGCAGCGCCTTGCCGTCATGGCTCTTGGGGCCGAAGCCGGCGCGTTCGAGGATCTGCTGAACCTTGCGGCGCAGCAGCGGAATGGCCAGCGGCGCCAGGGTATAGGCCGAATGGGTGAACAGGCCGATCACCGCATGCATGCCGATCACCGTGCCGTCCGGGCCGAAGCGCTTGATGCCGACGATGTCCAGCGGTGTTCCGCGATGCACTCTCGCCAGACGGTCGGCCTTGGCCAGCATCAGCAGATAGGGGCGGGCCAGGAAGACCTGGATTTCCGGCGGCATCATGCCGTCATGATCGTCGAACAGGGTGAAGCCGGGGGCCTTCATCAGCCCCAGACGGCCATCCGGCTCGACGGCGATGCCGTCCTTCAGGTCAAAACAGCAATAGCCCAGCAAAGTGAAGTTGTCGTCGCCGATCCATTTGAGGAATTCCTTCGATTCCGTCAGTTCGGCCGGGTCGGCGACGGTGGCCTGGGCCGCCAGCTGGACGCCGATGGCCTCCACCTGTGCCTTCACCGCCGGCCAGTCGTCGACCGCCAGGCGCACATCGGCCAGCACCAGGGCCAGCTCGGCGGCCAGGGCCTCGGCTTCGGCCTCGCCGGAGCGGCGGTCGATCTCGATATGCATGAAACTTTCCAAGGGTCCGTCGCCGCCGACATCCAGCAGTTTGCCGTTGGCGTCGCGGGCCACCGCCAGCACCGGATGCACCAGCAGATGGACGGCGATGTCGCGGCGCTGCAGGGCGACGGTCATGGAATCGACCAGGAACGGCATGTCGTCGTTGACCACCTCGACGACGCTGTGCGGACAGTCCCAGCCATGCTCGCCGGCGCGCGGCTGATAAACGCGGACCTTGGGTGCGCCAGGGCCGCCGCCGGGGGCGCGGGCGCGGGCGAAGGCGAACAGGGCCATGGCCGCCCCGTAAAGCGTTTCGGCATCGGAATGAGCCATGTCGTCGGGCGCCACATTGGCGTAATAGGCCTTGAGGAAGCGCTCGGCCGCCGCCGACTGGCCATTCAGGCGCCGCCGGGCCAGCTCCAGCACCTTGTCCACCAGGCTGTCCTTCAGATGGTCGATGCGCTTTGCCATGGCTGCGGTTCCCCCCGTTGGCGATAGTCATTTCTCTTAAGCGTAGCGAGCCTTCGGAGATTTACAAGGCGGGGCATAATAATATTCTCTGATAATTCCCTCCGGCGGGGAATTGATCTAAGTTTGACTGAGCGACCATTCTCGGGGGAAACGACATGGCCGAGTCATCGCAAACAAACCCTCTCGAAGAGCTGCTGGACCGGCTGCCGTCCGGTTTTTTCGACGGCTTGAACGCCGAGCAGCGGGCCCAGCTGTGGGAGGCCGGCCATGCGGTGACCTGGAAGCGCCATCCGGTCAACATCCGCGTCAACCTGCCCTGGCTGCCGCGGCGGCTGTTCGTCACCGTGGTCGCCGGCAGCGAGCGGCGCGCCGGCGACCGCCTGGCCATCGAAGGCCGCCTGCATCGCCTGCTGCGCCCCGGCAATGTCCTCTTCTTCGTCGGCGTATCGACGCTGTTCCTGCTGCTGGCGATGGGGGCGCTGGTGCTGCTGCGGCCGCTTGTCGAGTTTTAGTTTACTTCAGCACCAGGGTCTTGATGACCACCTCGGCGATCTTGGCGCCGCTGATCCGCTCGGCGGTTTCCTTGACCACCGCCTTGGCGACCTCGATGCCGCGCTTGGAATCCTTGAAGGCCTCCCAGTTGTAGCGCTTCAATTCCTCGCTGAGGGCGGCGATGATCTGTTTCTTCTTGGAACGGGCCAGGGCCAGCTGTTCTTCATCGTCCGGCTGCAGCCAGGCTTCGATGTCCAGGGAGCGCAGGATGCCGGTGTCGTTTTCCTCGATCACCAGGCGTATTTTCGACAAGGCCAGATAGGCTCCCGGCACCTTGGCGATGATCTCATTCTTGCCGTGCGGTTCCTCGCCCTTCTTGCCCTTTGCCGGCTTGGCCTCATGGCCGCCTTCCTTGCCGCCTTCCTTGTGCGCTTCGCCTTCCTTATGCCCTTCGCCCCCTTCGGAAGCCGCCGCCGGATGGCCGAGGCCAAGGGCCGCGCCGATAATCGCCAGGATCAGCCATTTGTTCATTTTGCCCTGCTTTCCTTGTGCCCCCCGGGGACGAAAGTAATCAAAACCGCCTCTGTTGTCCGCAGGAAAAGAAGGGGATATGGTGATAAACGGTTCACCTGAAATGGATGCCCTGTCGATGGCGACCAAGTCGCTTTCCCTGCTGCCGGCGGTTGTCCTGGCGGCGGCCCTGTGCCTTGCCTCGCCGGCCCTGCAGGCCCGCGACATCAATCTGGGCGGCCATCAGGAGATGCCGGAACAGAAGGAAAAGCCCCGCTACATCGTTACCCTGCCGACCATTGAACTGTCGCTGGCCCGCGAGGACGGCGGCTGGAACCACATCCGCATCGACGCCTGGCTGACCACCCGTGACGATGCCACCACCGAGGACCTGGACAAAATGCGCTCCACCATCGTCCGCCTCACCCAGGACGCCCTGCCCGAGCGCGACTTCCAGGAGTACAAGGCGCCGCGGCAAGGTTTCCGGCTGGTCAAGCAGATCATACGCCAGGCCGCCGACAAGAGCCTCGGCCATCCTTGGAAGGGCGATGTAATGATCAAGAACATGCTGGCCTATTAGCCGCGTAATCTTTAAAACCGACGCCCATGACCCAGATAAACCCGCTCCGTATCGGAACCCGCGGCAGCCCCCTGGCGCTGGCGCAGGCCCATGAGGTGGCCAACCGGCTGCGCGCCGGTCACCCGGCTCTCGCCGACGATGCCGCCATCGCCATCGTCGTCATCAAGACCACCGGCGACGCCATCCTCGACCGCACCCTCGCCGAAGTCGGCGGCAAGGGCCTGTTCACCAAGGAAATCGACGACGCCCAACTGGCCGGAGAGATCGATATCGCCGTCCATTCGATGAAGGACGTGCCGACAGTCCTTCCCGACGGCCTGGTGCTGCCGGCGATCCTCGAGCGTGAAGATTGCCGCGACGCCTTCATTTGCCGCAAGGCCCGGCGCCTGGCCGATTTGCCGGCCGGCTCGGTGATCGGCACCGCCAGCCTGCGGCGCGGCGCACAGATCCTGCATCGTCGGCCTGACCTGGTGGTGAAGCCGCTGCGCGGCAATGTGCAGACCCGGTTGCGCAAGCTCGACGAAGGCGAGGTCGACGCCACCTTGCTGGCCATGGCCGGGCTCAACCGCCTGGGCCTGGCGCAGCATGCCGCGGCGGCGCTGTCCACCGAGGAGATGCTGCCGGCGGTGGCACAGGGGGCGATCGGCGTCACCTGCCGGGCCGGCGACCAACGCGCCCTGGCCCTGCTGGCCACCCTCGACCATGCGGTGTCGCATATCCGGGTCGTCGCCGAGCGGGCCTTCCTGGCGGTGCTCGACGGGTCTTGCCGTACCCCCATCGCCGGTCTGGCCGAACTCGACGGCGACCGCCTGTCGTTCCGTGGTCTGGTCATCCGTCCGGACGGCGGGATGGCCCATGACATCGCCCTGGCCGGCCGGCCCGACCAGGCGGCGGAGCTCGGGCGGCGTGCCGGCGAGGACCTGCTGGGCCGCCTGGAGCCGGGGTTCTTCGACTTCCGGGGCCAATGAGCGCCACCGCCCTGGTCACCCGCCCTCGCGAGGATGCCGAGGGCATCGCCGCGGCGCTGGAAAGCCAGGGCTTCGAGGTTGCCGTCGAGCCGCTGCTCAACATCGTCATCCGGCAGGATCCGGCGCTGTCGCTGGACGGCGTGCAGGCGATCCTGGCCACCAGCGCCAATGGCGTGCGGGCCCTGGCCGCCAATCTGGGCGAGCGCCGCCTGCCGCTCTACGCGGTCGGCGAGGCTACCGCCAGGACCGCCCGCGAGCACGGTTTCGCCGAGGTGGACAGCGCCGGCGGCGACGTCGCCTCCCTGGCCGCCCTGGTCACCCGCCGCTGTCGGCCGCAGGCCGGCACCCTGCTGCATGCCGCCGGCAGCAAACTGGCCGGCGATCTTGCCGGTCAACTGGCCGGGCGGGGTTTCACGGTGCGGCGCGCCGTGCTCTACGAGGCCGAGACCGCGTCGACCCTCAGCGACGCGCTGTGCCGCCGGCTGGCCGGCGAGGGCCTTGACCTCGCGCTGTTTTTTTCTCCCCGCACGGCCGCCACCTTTGTTACCCTGACGCTTGCCGCCAATCTCGGCGCGGCCTGCCGGCGGATCATTGCCTACGGCCTCAGCGCCGCCGTTGGCGGGGCGCTCGCCGGCCTGCCGTGGCAGGCGGTGCGGACGGCGGACCGACCCGACCAGGCGGCATTGCTGGAGGCCATCGGGCGGGATTTCTCCGGGGGGAACCGACTTTGAGGATACGCGCCCTGTTCTTTGTGGCGTTGGTCGCCCTGCTGGTGGCCGCCGCCGTATGGCTGGCCGACCGCCCCGGCATGGTCGCGGTGGAATGGCTCGGCTGGCGGCTCGACACCAGCGTGCCGGTGTTGCTGCTGGGCCTGCTGCTGGTGGCAGGTCTGCTGCTGGCCGTGCTGCGCCTCATCGCCGGCGTCGCCGCGCTGCCCGGCCGCTGGGCGGCGAAACGCCGCGAAAACCGCCGCCGTCGCGGCTATATGGCGCTCAGCGATGGCTTGGCGGCGGCGGCCACCGGCGATGCCGGCCGGGCCCGCCATCTGGCCGGCCGGGCCGAGCGTCTCCTGAGCGATCCGGCGCTGACCAGCTATCTGTCGGCGCGGGCGGCCGAACTGGCCGGTGACGGCGACGGTGCCCGCGAACATTTCCGCGCCATGCTCGAACGGCCGGAAACGGCGGCGCTGGGGGTGCGCGGCTTGCTTGACGCGGCGCTCAAGGACAACGATCTGACCGCCGCCGTCGAGCTGGCCGAGCGGGCGCGGAGCATCAATCCGGACGACGGCTGGCTGGTCGAGACGCTGTTTTCCCTGCTGGTCAGGCTGGGCCAATGGCAGCGGGCGGAGGACCTTCTCGGCGATGCCGAGCGGCGCCGGGCGATGGCCCCCGATGCCCTGCTGCGGCGGCGCGCCCTGCTGCTTAATGAACGGGCCGCGGAGGCCGAGGCCGCCGGCGACCAGCGCGGCGCCCTGGCGGCGGCCGCCAAGGCCTTCGCCGCCGATCCGACGGTCGCCGCCGCCGCCATCCGCCTGGCCGCGCTCTATGCCGCCGATGGCCGCCGCCGCAAGGCGGTGACGGTCCTGGAGAAAGCCTGGCGGGCCGCACCGGTGCCGGAATTGGCGCGGGCCTGCGCCGACTTGCCGCCGGTGGAGGACGCGGTGCAGCGATTGCGCCGGGTCGAGCGGCTGGTGGCCAGCCATGCCGAGGGGCCGCCGGCCCATCTGGCGATTGCCGAAGCGGCGCTGGAGGCCAAGGTATGGGGGGTCGCCCGCAAACATCTGCTGGCCGCCCAGCAACTGCGGCCGGCTGCCGCCACCTATCGCCTGCTGGCCCGCCTCGAACAGGGCGAATACGGTGACGAACCGGCTGCCGCCGCCTGGCTGGCCAAGGCCGCCACGGCGCCTGTCGAGGCCGGCTGGAACTGCGGCGCCTGCGACGCCCGGCCGGGCGGCTGGTCATTGGTTTGCCCGGCTTGCGGCGGTGTCGACAGCCTGTCCTGGAGTTAGGGTGCGTCCTTCGGGAGACTTGCGCCGGCCTGGGAACCGCGCTAGTTTCCCCGCCTCGCGATCAAGCGGCCGAAATAGCTCAGCGGTAGAGCAACTGATTCGTAATCAGTAGGTCCGCGGTTCAAATCCGCGTTTCGGCACCACCCTTCCCCGCGGAAACCCTAGGGTTTCCGCCTCGCACCCGGAGAAATCCGAAACAGTGCGAGGAAGACTGCGAGGCCAGGCCCCGCATGGCAGGGGCGGCCAGTGGCCGCCCCACCCGCCGAAGGCGGGCAGGGAAGTCCACGAGACAAGCCCCCGAAGGGGGCAAACGTATCCTCCCGCTGAGCCGCCGAAGGCGGCCGGACTGCCGACCGTCTTCGCCGGTCGACAGAGACAGTACGTTTAGAATAGAAGGAAACTCACCAGTATATAGGAATATCAATGGGTTGCAGGATAGCAACCGGAAGATAGCTTCTTCCGGTGTAACCGGAAGTAGCTGACTTCCGGTACTGACATGAAATGGGGTCCTAATTATAGGAAAATCCGTTCCCATAAAGCGGTCGTATATCTTCCGGTAAAGCGGAAGAAAACTTCCGCTTGGACCGGAAGGGAGACAGCCATGAGAGCGACGAAAGGAGACCAGGCAGGCCAGGCCATCATAACGGAGGCGGACTTCGCCGCACGGGCGTTGGAGATGATGGCCGAAAACCGCGCCAAGACCGCGGCGTCTGACGAGGCAAGGAAAAACCACGGCTTCACGCAAGTCTACCAGCATGGCTGGACCATGATGGAAAGCCTCGTCGAACGCTCACCAGCGGCATCGAAGCTCTACCTGCTGCTGGCTCGCAACATCGACGCCAAGTTCGGATGCGTGGTCGCCTCGCAAGAATGGCTCGCCGAACAGCTCGACATCACCTCGCGCCAGCTTCGGGTCCACATCGCGACGCTGGAACGGATGTCGGCCGTCGTCCGTTTCCGCGCAGGCGGCTCGACAGCCTACTGCCTCAACCCGCAACAAGTCTGGCGCGGAACGGACGACGGAAAGGACCTGGCTGCCTTCCACACCAACGTCATGCTGTCCAAGAACGAGAAGCGGGCCTTCTCGGTGAAAGTCCTCGGCGCGCTCGGCAAGAGGCCAAGCACAACCTCGGCCCACCAGCAGATGGAGAAGGCCGCTTCTAGGAAAGCGAGGAAGGCTAAGCAGGCGCCGGCGGAGCCGGCCATGGCCGACCCGAACCAGCTCTCCCTGCTGTAAGCGACCAGCCCGACCTCTTAGAGGACATTCCATGACCGATCAGGAAGAGGATCTGCGGGCGGCCTGGCAAGGGCTAATCCACCTGCGTTGGTACGACGCCTGGCTGGCCTACGACATCGACGGCGAGGAGAAGGCCCACTATCGCTGCAGGAGGTGGAGGATCCATCCCTCCGACAGTGCCTACAATGGCCTCTCAGCCCACGACCGCCTCAAGATATACGGCGCCTTCCGCCGTGCCTGGGCTTCTCGACACCTCAAAGACGCATCAGCATGAACGACCAAGACGCCATCCAGTCCTGATCCGACAACCCGCCCTGAACGTAGGAAGGAAGGTTCTCAGAACGAGTTCTGAGAACTCACTTCGCAATAATCGGACCTGCGGTCCGATGTATTGCCGTTCGGGAAGAGGGCAGAGCCCCCTTCCATTCCCCAAGGAGGGCCGCCCATGGACGCCAGCAGCCGACCCGCCCGCGCCGTCCTGCGCATCGCCAAGGTCAAGGCCGACGGCCTCGACCGGCTCAGCAGGCACGACACGCGGGCCACCCCGCCAGCCAACGACGACCCCGCCAAGGGCGGGACCGTCTGGCTGACGGAGGCGACCGACCCCGCCGCCGCCGTCCGGGCCGAGCTCGCCACCCACGACAAGCCTCCGCGCAAGGGCGCTACGGTTGCCGTCCAGGCGATCATCACGGCCCGCGCCGAGTGGTTCGGCGAAGGCTCCACACGGAAGGAGCGGGCGGAGGCCTTCACGGCCCATGCCATGGCCTGGGCCAAGGCCAGCCTCCCCGGCAAGGTCGTGGCAGCGGTGCGCCACGACGGGGAGGCCGCCCCGCATCTCCACGTGTGGATCGTGCCCGTCGTCGAGACCGAGACGGCCGTGAACCGCAGGCGGCCCGAGCTGGGCCGCCGACCATGCCGCCGCCTCGACTACCGCAGCCTCTACGGCGGCGGCAGGGCCGAGGCCAGGGACAAGATGGTCGCCCTGCAGGACGGGATCGGAAAGGCCCTGGCCCCGCTCGGGATCGAGCGGGGCGTCAGCAGGACCGTCTCGCAGGCCGAGCACAGGACGGCCTGGCAATGGCGGGCCGAGCAGGCGCGAGCAACCGAAGAGGCATGCCGCTTGGCCGCGGCCGCCGCCGCAGAGGCCGAGAAGGCCGCAGCCGCACAGCTCGAGCTGGCGAAAGCCGTCAAGCAGCACCTCGAAGCGGCGGCCCGCCACGAGACCGAGGCCAGGGAAGACCGCCTCAAGGCGATAGCCCGCCACGAGGCCGAGGCCAAGGAAAGCCGCCGGAAGGCGGCCGCCGAGCAGGCCGCCTTCGACAAGGGCAAGGCCGAGCTTGCCCGAAGCCTGGCCTCCGCCGCCCAAGCCGAGCAGGCCGCCGCCGAGCACCTTGCCCGGATGGCGGCCATCCAAGCCGGGCAGGACGCCCTCGACAAGGGAGAGATCCTCGACGCCAAGGGGCCGCCGGGACAACTCGAGCCCGTCTTCGCCGACGGCGTCCCGAAGGCCCGACGCGAAGAGATCGAGAAGGCGATCCAGCCGGACCGCCAAGGCGTGCTGGCTTGGGTCGCGGCCCAGGCCGCCTGGCTGCGCGGCATCATGGAACGCAAAGTCCAGGAACTCATGAGGCTGATCGATCCCATGATCGCGATCCAGACGGCCTCTGCCAAGGCCGAACGGATCGTCGCCAACGCCGGCAGGGCCAAGGCCAGGCAACGGCCGCCCAGGGAACTGGACGGCCTCGAACGGTAGCGGAGGAGGTGAAGCGCCGCGCCGTCGCCGCCGCAGTCGCGGACGGCGGACGCCGACGCGGCCGCAACCCAACGAGGAGACAGGGACCATGGGCAACTACGCAGCCTCCAACAACGAACGCCCCACGGTCGCCATCGTCCGCGGGACGGTCAGCCGGATCGTGAAGGGCGAGGACAAGCAGGGCCGCCTCTGGGCAGGCTTCGCGCTCGACCGCGGGAACCGCGGCCGCCCGATCCAGTGCGTCGCCTGGCGCAACAGCCACGCCGCCGCCCTCGAGCTCGGGCAGAGCGTGCTGGTCGCCGGCACCTTCGCCGTCAAGGCCTACAAGGACAAGGCCGGCGAGGACCGCCAAGCCCTCCAGCTGGAGGTCGCCCTCGTCCAGGCCGAGGCGGCCTCCGCGGCCGCCCAGCCGGCCGCCAAGGCCAAGAGCCGCACCCGCAAGGCGGCCTAGCCATGAGCGGACACGAGAGGACGGCGGCCTTGGCCGCCGCGCTAGCCAAGGGCAAAAGAGCCCAGCTGGCAGGATTCGATCTGGCTGGATACGACCTGAGAGACGCCAACTTGGCCGATGCCAATCTCAAGGGGGCCAATCTGACCAGCGCCAACCTGGCCGGCGCCAACTTAACACGCGTCGACCTGACCGGAGCCAACTTAGGCAAGGTCAACATGCAAGGCGCCAACTTGCAAGACGCCGACTTGAGCGGAGTCAACCTTGTCGAAGCCAACCTGACCGAGGCCGACCTGACCAATGCCGACTTGTGGTGCGCCAACCTGACCGAGGCCAACCTGACCGGCGCCAACTTGACCGGAGTCGACCTAACCGAAGCCGACTTGTTCAAAGCCAAGTTGACAGAGGCCAACTTGTTCTCAGCTGACTTGGCCGGCGCCAACCTGACAGGGACCAACCTGACCGGCGCCAACCTAGCCAACATCAAGTCGAAAGGAACGAAGTGGCCATGAGCGGACACGAAAAGACAGCGGCCGAGACAGAAAGCCACGCCGACCTCGACGCTGCGGCTCGGAAGTGGCTGGGAATGTGTACTTGGCCGCTCACTGCAAAGGATCGAGAGATCATCGACCACCTGTTGAGCAAAGTCGGAGGTTCACAAATCAAGGCCAAGAGTCGCAACCACAAGGCGGCATAGCCATGAGCGGACACGAGAGGACAGCGGCCTTGGCCGCCGCGCTGGCCAAAGGCGAAAGAGCCCAACTAGCCAGATTCGACCTGTCAAGATACGACTTAGCTAAAACCATTCTGATTAAAGCCAACTTGTACTCAGTCAAGATGATCGAAACCAACTTGGCCGAAGCTGACCTGTCATGGGCCAACTTGATCTTGGCCAACCTAACCGGGGCCGATTTGACCGGAGCCAACCTGAGCAGCACCAACCTGACCGGGGCCGATCTGACCGGGGCCAACCTGAGCAGGGCCAACCTGACCGGGGCCAACCTGTACATGACCCACCTTACCGGAACCAACCTGAGCAGGGCCAACCTGACCGGAGCCAATCTGACCGGAGTCGACTTGACCGGCGCAGACTTGACCGGCGCCAACCTGACTAGGACCAACCTGACCGGAGCCGACTTGACCGGAGCCGACTTGACAGGAGCCGTCTTGACCAAAGTCATCTTAATCGAGACCAAAATGTCTAGCATCAAGTTCAGAAGAAACGATCTGGCAGCGGCCTAACAAGTATGCCTGAGACAACAAGAGGGCGGCCCCTAACGGGGCCGCCCTCTTCGCATGGCTTCCAGAAGCCATCCTTGCCATCAGCGCTCCTCACCCTTGCCACGGCCGCTACGAACGGCCGGCGCAGGCTTGAGAGCGCCCAAGCTGTTCGGGCGGCGCGCATCAGCAATCATCAAAGCCTTCTTCTCAGCCGCCAATCTAGATCCTGGAAGGCATTTGGCTTTATCAACTTCACTTACAGCCTCTAGATAGACTTCACGACGACCTTCGCCTTTGCCATCAATCAAACAAGAGGCAGCAGCATCAACCAACCTTTTCAAGGCAACAACCTGCAAGGCATTCGAACGAAGCATAAAATCGCCAAGACTCAACATGTCTTGAGAAGACGGCCCTTCAATGACCATGTCCGCTGCCGGCGGCAGCGAAGGGGCCGACAGCTTCAAGTTGTCGCCGTCGACGAACGCATCGGTCGGAAGATCCTTGGACATGGCTGCCTCCTGCTCTGGTCCAAAGACATATGGACCTGGCCGGCAGCCCCTACCACATCCCCCGAGGCCCAGGCTGCCGACCTACCTGCCCACCTTGGACAGCAGACGGAAGTGCCGCTCCGGCGACAGGTGCTTGTAGTGGCGGTCGATCATGGCGAGCGACGTCATGGTGTTGTCGGCCACGATCGCCGGCGGCACCCCGTCGGAGAGCTGCGCCGAGATCGCGTAGTGCCGCAGGTCGTAGAGACTCCTGAACGAGCCGTCGGGCCGCGTGTCCAGCCCAAGCTGGCGCAGGACCTTCTTGAAGCCACGGTTGAGCGCGGGCGGGTTGGTAGGCACCAGCCTGTCGCCCGGCTCCCTGGCGTGCGCCAGCAAGGCCGCGACGGCCGGCCAGCACCATTCCTCCGGCACGACCTCCCACTCCCGCGGCTTCCTGCCCTTCTCGGTGCGCACCTTCAGCAGGTAGCCGCACTGGAGCGGCAGGCCCCGTGCCAGCCGATCCCGGACCCAGTCCGCCGTCTGGCCCTCCAGGTGCTCGCGGACATGCCAGCGGCGGACTCCGCAAAGGCTGCTGGGCCGCATCCCAGTGCCCGCCAGCACCTCGACGGCGTTGGCCAGCACGAACCTGCCCCACGCCGTCGCGTCCGTCGTCCAGGCGTCCTCGGGCGGATCGGACCGGCGCCTCGCCGCGACCTCCATGGCCTCGGCCTTGGCGGCCTCGAAGCGGCCATGGGCGCAGGCGAACACCGCCTCCAGCTCCTCCGGCCCGATCCCGCCGCGGGCATTGGAGCCCGACGGCGGCCGGTTGGCGATGGCCGGCACCTCCGAGCGCAGCATCATGCCGGCGGCCACCGCATGGGCGAAGACGGCCCGCAAGGCCGCCATCTCCTGGTTGAAGGCCGTCGCCGAGACCTCCTGCTGGACGATCCCCGACGAGAGCCTGGGCAGGTAGTCGGCCAGGACCGGATGGCGCCGCCGGATCGACTCCGACGCCCGCCAACGGCGCTCGGCCTCCGCCCTGCGGTCGAGGGCCTTGCGCCTCAATGCCTCCAGAAGCGCCTGGCGTCGCTCCTGGCGCCACTTGGCATAGGCGCGCACGTCGGAGTCCGTGATCTCGCTCACGGCCCTCTTGCCGCCTGCGCCGAAGAACGGGACCAGGTGGTCCCGCAGCGCCCGCCTGGCCTCCCTGTCCTTCGGACGGTCGGCGGAGAGCTCGGCCGCGGCCCAGGAGGCCGCAGCCTCCGCGAAGGACGGCGGCCGCAGCCGCTTGCCGGCCTCATGCCGGCGCCTGGCCTCGGCCAGCATGCGCCTGGCCTCCCCAAGGGCCTCGGCCTGGTCGGCCTTGCCCGTGCTCGCCTTGACCTCCTCGCCGCCGACGTAGGCGTAGAGCTGCCAACGCGACGAGTTCGGCCGGCGGTGCAGGTAGGCCCCCTGCTCCACCTCTATGCGCCTCATGATGCCTCCAAGTCGTCCAAGGGCCCCGCACTGCGAGGTAGACTGCGAGGATGCGAGGCGAATGCGAGGAAGCGTCGCAGAAATCCGCCGTTTCGGCAAGGGCCGAAACGGCGGATTCCCTTGCCAGGCGCCTCCGAAACCCGCGGCGGGCCTGGAGTCCGCCCGGTTCGTAATCAGTAGGTCCGCGGTTCAAATCCGCGTTTCGGCACCATCTAAGCCCCTGAAAGGTAACGCCTTTTGGGGGCTTTCCATTTTGGGATAGGGCGGTCCGCTTGCTAGCGGACCCGGCTCCGCGAAAGTAAGTCCAAATCGGTGCTGGCGGCCTCATGCGTAAAGATTAAGGAAAGACCCCCGGCGAGCGAATGCCCCGAAATTGACGGACGAGCCGCTTTGATTGTAACCGGTGTAATTTGTAAGGCTGCTGGCCTTAGGCCCGTACAGATTGGGCTTGGTCGTGATCTGAGTGGCTGAGAAGCTATTCTTGGATTGAGACGCCTGGCTCACATTGAACGGGGAACTCGCCGTCGTCGTCTGCTTGATGGTGTAGGCGGAATTCGATGATTTCGGAAACTGGTTGCTGTTCGGATTCAGCCCCTGCGCTGCCAATTGTGCCCCGGCGGCACTGTAGACAAGGAACCCATTAACCATAATTGGGTACTGTACGGATGCGATGGCTGAAATTGATGAGATAGACATAAAAGTCACCTTCAAAATTACTATACGCCAAACGGTCCTAATACACCAGAATTAGCCGATATTTATTTTATCGGAAATGTCACCTGAGTTGAGGTTAGCTGCTGAAATCACCAAGCGGTCAGGCTTTTCGCCAGTTCTTCATAGAAGTACTCGGCCGATCTCATGCAGGCGACGGGAAGAGATGCGGTTGATTTCTTGTGACGCCGATCATTTCCCTACTGTCTCAGCGAGATGGACCCGGTGGTGTCGCGGGAACCGTCTGCCATGACACATGACAAGATTGGACGTAGGGATAATAGCCTTTGGGGTTGTTGCAATAATAATAGGCAGGCAAGGTTGCAACTGCGACCGGCATAGGGTCGGGCACGGGGGCATAAACCGCTGCCGGCGGAATTTGCTGGATGATTGTTACGGGCGCCGCGGTTGGTGCGTAATAGGTATAGGGATATGGATAGGAGGCGGGGGGATAAGCATAAGAGTTCGGGTAGTAATAGCCGGGCCAACCGAAAAGGGGATCCACGGCGATGGCCAACCCAATACCGAAGCCCCACCCCCCACCGCGATGTGACGATCCCCGACCGTGATGTCCGCGAGCCTGGGCCGCGGTCGTTATAAGCGCGGTGGCCGTGATCGCAACGAGCATCATGGATAGAGCGGCCGACACCATCCCTTGCCTGTGTTTGCCCGACATTTCCGAACCCCTTCCCTGAGGTCGATCGATTGGTATCGGCGAAGTTACGGTACCATAAACATCGACTTATGAGATCGCTAGGTTCGGGAATTACTCATTTGCCAATATCGGCAAATTAAATTGCGAAGTAATTTTCGAGGAATTGTTGGCATCATCAATAATATACAATTGAATGATATTGGCAGGAACTTCGATTGCTCCCGTCAGCTGTGACGACCGTCACACCCTCGACGCCAATCCGAAACGGGACCGGCCGAAACTAGACTGCCAATAGCCATCCGGAGGTGTGGCTGGCGGAATATCCGGTCAGGCTGACATTTTCCGGGCTTTCGGCAAACCCCACCAATACCATTTCCTTTGTGTAACCACCGGTATTCATCGCAGTGAGCCAAGCGTTATAACCGCTGGTATCGGCCACGCGGCCGAGGACGTTATTGTAAATTTGCGTCAGGTAATCGGCGTTGCTGAGGGGGCCGTATTTAGTCTGGAACTCGGTAGAATTGGTGAAGCCGTAGGCTATGTTTGGCAGACCCGCCACGGGTGTTAAAGCCAAGGCGGTGGTGGTCCCCGCGGACTTCGTTGTGCTTGACACCGAGTTGTAGACATTTTCCCAGGCGGCCAGCCCACCGGCGTCGGGGTGCCGTCCGAAAGCCGCCTGATAGAGCCGTGCGACATTTGCGTTATCGGAAGAGGCGACGGTGACGGTTGCGTCGGTAAACTGCAACACCTCGGTTTTGCTGAGAATGCTTGCATCCGATGCGGTGAGGGGGGCGGCATTGGCGGCAACAGAGAGTTGACCGTTGGACGTGCTGATCGTGTAGTTCCCAACACTACCCGGATAACACATCGTGGTAATGACCGACTGAATGACGACGGGGGTCAGCGGAACGCTATTCGAGTTAACCGGGACCCGGTTTATTTGGTCGACGACATCAATGCCTTGTATGACACCACCGAATACGGCGTATCCGGGCGAACTTGCATTGACGTAATCCAGGAAGGAGTTGTCCACCGCGTTAAAATAGAATTGCGAGGTTGCAGAGTTCGGGTCGGAGGTTCGCGCCATCGCGATGGTGCCGTGCAGGTTGCTCAAGCCGTTTTGGGACTCGAGGGCAATCGGTGGCAGAGTGGCTTTTAATTGAAGCTGGCTTGTGTAGCCTCCCCCCTGATCCACAAAACCAGACACGACACGATGAAAAATGGTATTATCATAAAAGTCATTATGCGCATATGTTAAGAAATTATTGACCGTTATGGGGGCTTTCGTCGTAAACAATTCTACATCGATACTTCCAAGAGAAGTATTAATAGTGACAACTGGATCTGCATAGTTTTGTGGAGTGGAGGACATGGTTTTCCTTTGCCGATCGCATGATCATCAATCCGTCAATATGACATTTTGACCGGATTTTGATCAAGTATTCGCAAATACATCGCCCTGTGACGCGAGGCACCATTTTTCATCCGCATCACCGCGATGGTTGAAACCTGCGACCATCAACCCCGGTGAATGATTCTGGATTTACCGGTTGTTCATCGATGCGCAGGTAAAATTAGGCCGTTCTAATTTTTGTCACGAGGTCTCCTTCGATGTTTCTGCGAAAAGTACGATCCAATATTGATCCTGGCATGAGCTTCCGTAAGGCCTCAGATCCGCAAAAGACCTGGGTGGTCGTGGATGTCGCGACCACCGTTGACGGAATACCGCATGCTCGGCTGAGCAGCCATGGCGGCGGCCAGATAACCATCAGCACCTATGTGCTGACTGATGCTGAATATTGGGTGCCGGTGAGGTGACCGGAGATGCCGGACCACGGGTTTGACGGCGAGCCTGTTAGATCCTCAGGCGATCCGATAATTCACGCTGATCGTGTGTGTATACCTCCTGCGGAGGACATCCATCGATGACAATGTCAGAAAGTGTAACGCCGGCGCTCGGCGGGTGGCGGCCAGATCAGCAGCTTATTGTGTCGGCAGGTGCACCAGATCCAACCAGTAATTCTGCAGGCGCCGGATTGCTTCGACAAACTGGTCCATGTCGTTGGGTTTGCTGATATAGCCGGCGGCACCGCCGCGGTAGGAGGCGGAAATGTCCCGCTCGGCCACGGAGGTGGTAAGGACGATAATGGGAATGGATGAGAACTCGTCGTTCATTTTTACTTTTCTCAGAAACTCCCGACCGTCCATGCGCGGCATGTTGAGGTCCAACAGGATCAGGTCCGGGCGCGGGGCATCGTTATAAGGTCCCTGCCGGCGCAGAAAATCCATCGCCGCCTGGCCATCCGGAACGTGCAGAAGGTTGACCTTGCAGTCAGCCTCCGAGAATGCCAGGCGGGTCAGATGAGCATCCGCATCGACATCCTCCGCCAAGAGGATTGTGTGGGATTTAGGCATGACCGCGCTCATATCAGCCCCCCCGAAGGCAGTTTAATCACGACGGTGATCCCGCTTTCCATGCCGTCTTCTATCGATGCATTGCCCCCCATCGACTCGGCAATGCGTCGCAGGATTGCCAGGCCGACACCGGTTGACGTCTCATCCATCTGGGGGTGCATCCGTTCGAAGGCGCGAAACACCCGTTCCCGGTATGCGGCGGGGATGCCGGTACTGTTGTCTTCAATTCGCAAAACAACATCTCTTCCGGTGGTTGCCCCGGAAATTCTGATGCGCAGAGGTCGATCTTGGCAACGGTAAGTGATGGAATTTTTCAAAGCAATGATAAATATTTCACGTAAGCGTCGACTGTCTATCAAGACAGGTGGAAGGGAAGAAACCTCAATGTCAGCGTTAATTTGCCGCAGTTCACCGTCTAGGGCCTGAATAGCCTTGTCGGCAATTATCGATGTATTTTGACTTTCAATAGGTCCATGGGGTCGGCCGGCATCCAGATAGAGCTCAACATCATGCAGCAAGCTGCGAAGCCTGATCCCTTCCTTATGCAGAAAGGCCATTGATGCCGTTATATCGGCATCCTCAATCTGTCCCAGCGAGGTCTGCAGCCGTTGCGAAAATATGACGATACGCCGCGTCGGTTCCTGAAGATGATGCGACGTTACATAGGCGAAGCGCTCCAAGTCAGCGTTCAACCTGACCTTATCCTGAACCATGGTTTCAAGCGCCCGCACATCTTTTTCTCGACGCAACCATGACCGTCGCACATGCAGTGCAAAAATGGTAGACGCTGCTACAAACATAGATACAAGCAAAGTTACAAGCCATACTTGTCTTTGCCATACCTCTAGTGCTTGCTCACTGGAGACGCCGACGTTTACGTAATAGCCATATTTGGCGCTGCGGCGATATGTCTGTGTACGATTTATTTTGTCAATGCTGGTTCCGCCGCTAACATAGGTTCCTTGATCGGGATCTATCTTCAACGCGGCGGCAAACGGTGCCGCGATCGTCCTCTCGCCTGGGGTGGCGCGATAGGGTCCTTGTGTGACATGACGGGCGAGGACGCCAATATCGGCATCGCGCAGCGTCGCGACACCCCCGGACTGCAAAACGATCCGGCCCAGCATCGCGTCCAGGTCCTCAAGAAAAATGGTGGCATAGACGACGCCGGAAAAGGATCCGTCGGGTCTGCTGATACGTCGGCCAAACAACCACACCCATCTCTTATCGGTGCGCGTCAGAAGCGCCTTGCTGATAAACAGGCCGGCGTTCGGCTTGTCCCGCAATGTAATAAAGTAATCACGGTCAGAGTTGTTGACCGGTGGACTCCGCGCGCCGGCCCCGTAAATGACATTTCCCTGCTCGTCAGTGGCACGCAAATAGGCCACGTATTGCAATCGCTTCTGCGATTTCGTGAGCATCGATGTGATGGCCTGGGGATCTTCACGCATGTGCAAGCCGATATCATCGGCGGCGCTCTGCAGCGCAACATCGATGGAATCGATCATGCCGTCATAGGTCTGCTCCATCAACAACGCCAAATTTTGTGTTGTCGAGGCGGTCAGCACATCGGCCCGCTGGCGCATTCCGTGCAGCGCGGTGGCGGCGACAATAATGACCATCATCACTACCAATGAAACCCAAACATAGGTGATGACGATGTTGCGCCGGAAATCCGTCACGGCGGCTTCAGTTTTCACCAGTTCATACTCAGAACCGGTGGTCAAAAGAGAGTTATCGGATTTGCTCTGACTGAACACTTCACGTCTCTGCTATCGAGCGCTTCTACCGGAGCGAGGTAACAGCCGCGGTTTTAACACGCTTTCCGGCAATGGCCCATTGATCCTTTTACTGTGACAGGAGTCCTGTCTTCGCTGTCGGGTCGCTTCCTGATCCGTTACCTTGGCGATTGCGCCCCTGAGGGGCATCGTCGCCAGGCGATGGGTTGCGCGGGCGCGTCGCCGATGAGGCACCAGACCGGAACTAGGCCGACGGGCGTCCGAAAATCCTCCGTCATGGCGATTTCGGCCAGGATCCGGGCCCAGCCCGCTGGCCGGGACTCTCGCAGCCGGGCAGACCAGCGATCGACTCTCGCCGGATCAGCCGCGCCGCCGGCCATATTGGTCAGGATCTGCGTGACGAAGGCACGATCATCCTCGGCGAGGCCGACGATCGTCCCGTTCAGGGCCGGGAAGCGCTGGCGGAATTCGTCCGAGCCCAGCAACCCATCGGCCAGAGACGAGTGTCCGCCAAGCAGCGGCCGTCCGCTCAGCGCCTCGAAATCATTGCGCCCTATGGCCTGTCTGACCCCTTCGGGAACGGATCTCTTATAAATCGATACCCATTGCCGCAGCCCGTCGGCGTCCGGACTGCGTGCGAGAGCGGCGGAAAAAACCCGTGCCACCGCCAGCCCGTCGGCATCCAGGATAAAGCGCCGGGCGCCCTCGCCGGGCAGGTCAAGAACGTCGCTGACCGGCAGGAAGCGGTCGATACCCTGGTCGATGGCTAACGACAGATGGCGTAAGGCCTCGTCAAAACCGGGCTGCGCATCGATCCGGGCAAGGCCGAGGAACCAGTGTCCAACCGGATCAAATGGCTGGCGCGCAAGGATGTCTTGCGAAAACTCCGCAGCCGCCCGGCGATCGCCCCGCTGAATGCAATATTCCAGAAACGGAATCGCCAGATCGCTGCGCAGCGGTGCCGCCAGCAGCAACCGCTCAAGGCTTCGGCGCCACAGCGGAAGCTGATCGCCGCCGACTTCCGCGAATTCCCCGCCGCTCCGGCCGACGGCCAGGTCACCGCGGATCGCCGGGGCCAATGACGTCAACCGGAGCGAGCCCTGACCCCGGGCGATTTTATCGTCTCCCGCCTTAAGCAGGTAAGTCAGCCAGCGCATTTTGTCCTGGCCGAGCGGCTGACCGGCCTGGGCCCTGGCGCTGAGATCGACGCCAAGGGAAAGGGTGGTCCACCACAGGTAAGGTCCGCCGCGACCGAAATCGTTGAACAGGATACCCGGCAGGGTCGCCGGTGCCGGGCCGGCGATCGCTGCCGCCAGATTTTCGCCATTGCGGGCGCTGTGGTATTGGAAAAAGGCACCCAGTCCCATAGCGGCGGCGGCGAACAGGGGTAATGCCGTGGCGATCTTTCGCGGCAGACCTCTTCGCATGGCCTGTGCCGTTGTTGCTCCCACCGCCAGTGCCGCGAAGGGAAGGCAGGCGGGAAGCAGGAACCAGGCGCCGGCGAGGCCGGCGACCGCGGCCCACAGGGCGGCGGTGACGGCGAAGCGATGCCTCGGAGCCAGCGCGGCTAACATCAGGACAAACAGGCCGGCCAGCATAAGGCCCGGCAGGCCGGTATCCAAAAGGATCTCCAGGGCCTCGTTATGAACATGAAAGGCCCCGGCATTGGTCCCTTCCCAGCCCGGCACGGCGATCCCGCCCAGATAATATCTGGTTCCCTCGACATTGAGGTAAGCCAGCATGCTGTCATTGAAGCTGCCCCAGCCGGCGCCATGCAGCAGAGTCATTGGTTCGGCCCGCAGCCGGGCCAGGGCGACCCGATCCATCATCAGGCGGCCCGCCGCCGACTCATTGACCCCGGCGACGCCCAGGCCGGCCATCGCCAGACCCACCATGAGCGGAGTCAGCAGGACCAGCACGGCCGCCAGGCGTCTGGTATGCCGGATCGGCAGGCGCCGGCCGAGGCCGCTCACCACCAGCCAGAACAAGGGGGCGTAGGCAGCCAGCGCCCAGGCGCTGCGATTGTGGGACAGCAGGATCATGGCCAGCGCCAGCCCGGCCGACACCGCCGTCCAGGTCCGGAACCGGCGGCCATGACCAGGCAGGCAGGACAGGGCGACAAGCAGAAACAGGCCGACGAAGGCTCCGTATTCCGGCCAGGCGTCGGGCCGCAGGGCGTGGTCCCGCGGCAGCGCCAGATCCAGGACGGTCAACATTGTTCCGGCGAACAGGGCGGTTACCATGAGGATCTTGCGCGGCCGGGGGAACCGCCACAGCCACCGCGCCAACAAGGTCAATGCCGCCAGGGCGATCAGGCTGAACACGCCTTGCCCGGTTTCCGGAGTGCCCAGCCAGGAGCGCATGGCCAGCGGTTGGGCGAGGGAGATTAATCCCGACCACGCAACCAGCGCCAGCAGGGCGAGGATCGCCGGATGGCGCAGAGTGTTGCCGACCGCCATACCGCAAACCGCGGCGGCGGCCAGGACCAGACCGGCCAGTCCACCGGCGATATAAAAGGCCAGCACGGTCGGTTCGGACTGAAACCACAGGCCGAGGGCGAAGGGATGCAGGCCGCACAGAAAACTGAACAGAGAGAGCCCAAGGACCGTTGTTCCCGCAACCTTGAGTATATAGAACAAGGGATTGCTCCTCACCACCATGGCGCTTTCTCCCAAGGCCTCAACACCCATAGTTTAATTGCCATACCTATAATATCAAATATTGATTGATGATATTAACTTTGCGGTTGCTTTAACACTCATTTTTTATAATACCAGCGGCCGAAAAGGCTGACTCGCGTCAAGGGGCTTGCGTCCGGTGAGTCACCGTGATTCGCTACATGTTGTAGCAAATCACGGAGGGGACATGCCGCCAGCAGTAACGGTGACGC
>DUZF01000007.1 GCA_013349665.1 Rhodospirillaceae bacterium
GTGCTGGCCGGCAGCTATGATCGCGTGCATTACGCCCTGGCCATGGCCGCCGCGGCGCTGGCCGCCAACCGGCAGGTGACCCTGATGTTCACCATGGGGGCCTGCCGCGCCTTGCTGGCGGCCGACGGCGACGGTCCCGGCTGGCGGCATCTGGCGCCCGGCGAGGACGGCCAGCCGCCGCTGGCCGCCGACGCCCTGCGGCGCAGTCGGGGGGTGGGCGATTTCGAGGAACTGCTGGCCGCCGTCGTCGCCCTGGGCGGCGAAGTGATGGTCTGCGAAATGGGACTGCGGTCGGTCGGCCTGGAGGCGGCGGCCTTGCGCGACGACGTACCGCTGACCACCGGCGGCCTGGTGACCTTTCTCACCGAGGTCACCGCGCAGGGGCTGGTGACGGTTGTGTAGGGCGATTGGCGATCAAATCGGGTTACTCCGCCTGGGAAAGCGGGGAGATTCAATGTGACCGCAAAGCGTTCCATGGCCCCGTTCGGTGGTGACAGTGTCCTCAGGCGGGGGGCCGGACGGGCCCGCCTTGCCGATCTCTACTACCGTCTGCTGACCGGATCCCGCGCCGGTTTCGCCGCCGTCATGATCGGCACCTATCTGGGGCTCAATGGCTTGTTCGCCCTGGCCTATCTGGCCTGCGGCGACGGCATCGAGAACGCCCGGCCGGGATCCTTTGCAGATGTCTTTTTCTTCAGCGTGCAGACCATGGCCACCATCGGCTACGGCAAGATGGTGCCGATCAGCCTTGCCGCCAATCTGCTGGTCACCGCCGAAGCGGGGATCGGACTGTTCGGGGTGGCGGTGGCGGCCGGGCTGATGTTCGCCCGTTTTACCCGGGTCGATGCCGGCATCCGCTTCAGCCGCGCCATGGTGGTGAACCGCCATGACGGCCTGCCGACACTGATGTTCCGCCTGGCCAATGAACGTGTCGATGCGGTCCACGAGGCGCGCGTCCATCTGGTGCTGGCCACCGACCGGGTGACCACCGAGGGCCAGTCGTTCCGCCAACTGTTGGACGTTCCGCCGGTGCGTTCCTTCACCCCGGTGTTCGGGCTGACCTGGACGGTGATGCATGTCATCGACGAAGTCAGCCCACTGTTCGGTCTTGACCCGCGGGAACAGGAGCGGGCGGGCACAGCCATCACGGTTTTGTTTTCAGGCCATCACGACGGCCTTCAACAGCCTGTTCATGCCCGCTATACCTATGATTTCGGCGATATCCTGTGGGGGTACCGCTTCCAGGATGTGTTGCAGACCTTGCCGGATGGCCGCCGGGCCATAGATTACGACCGCTTCGACGAGGTGGAACAGACATGACCCTTCAGCACGCCGCCTGCATCGATGACCTGGCCCAAATGGCGCGACGGCGCCTGCCGCGCTTCGCCTTCGATTTTCTCGACGGCGCGGCCGGGGGCGAGGGCGGCCTGCGGCGCAACCGCGCCGCCTTCGACGGCGTCCTGCTGAAGCCGCGCTATGGTGTCGGCGTCGATCCCGATCTGTCGGTCAGCCTGTTCGGCGAGACCTATGACTATCCCTTCGGGATCTCTCCGGTCGGCCTCGGCAATCTCGCCTGGCCGGGCGCCGAGGCGACATTGGCCGGGATCGCCCGCGACAACCGCATTCCCTTCGTGCTGAGCACAGTCGGCGGTACCGCCATCGAGGAGGCCGCCGCCGCCGCGCCCTGCTGGTTCCAGCTCTATGTCCAGCGCCAGGAGGCGGTCAGCCGCGATCTGCTGCGCCGTGCCGCCGGGGCGGGAATACGGGTGCTGGTGGTGACCGTCGACATCGCCGCCTCCAATACCCGCCGGCGAGACATCCGCAACCGCTTCGTCATTCCCTTCCGCATCACCCCCGGGTTGGTCGCCGATCTGCTCCGCCATTATCGCTGGTCGCTGGCGACGCTGCTGGCCGGGCCGCCGTCCTTCGTTAACCTGGCGCCCTATGCCACCGCCGAAAGCGGGCAGAGCCTGGCCGAATTCATCAGCAGCGCCATGAAGACCGACCTCGTCTGGGACGATATCCGTCGCCTGCGCGATCAGTGGAGCGGTCCCCTGGTGGTCAAGGGCATCCTGGCGCCCGAGGACGCGGTGTTGGCGGTGGAGGCCGGCGCCGACGGCATCTGGGTGTCCAACCACGGCGGCCGGCAGTTGGAATCGGCCCCCGCCGCCATCGATGCCGTCGCCGGGGTGCGCGCCGCCGTCGGTCCCCTGGTGCCGGTGCTGATGGACAGTGGCGTGCGGACCGGCGAGGACATGGTCAAGGCGCGGCTGCTGGGGGCCGACGTCACCTTTTGCGGCCGCGCCTTCTATTTCGGCATGGCCGCCGGCGGCCGGGCCGGCGGCGAGCGGGCGATGGCGCTGCTGGCCGAGGATCTGCGTCGCGTCATGGTGCAGATCGGCTGCCCGTCCTTCGCTGACCTGGATGGCCGCTGGATCTGGGGATAACGCAAACCGCTCAGGTCACCGCGGGTGCCGTGCCGATCAGCGATTCGATCATGGAAAATAGTTGTTCGCTGCTGAAAGGCTTGCGCAACCCGCGATCCGCACCGAGGGCTTTTGCGAACTCCAAATAGTCTGTGCCTCCCGCCGGTTGTCCGGTGATCGCAATGATTTTTATGCCTGTTCCCAGTTTTCGTATGGCGCGGATTGTTTCGATTCCGTCTTTTCCAGGCATAAAAATATCCAGGATGACCAGATCCGGCACGGTCGTTTTGAGTTGGGCAAGGCATCCGTCACCGTCCTCGGCTTCGATCACCGTGTGACCTTCAAGTTCGAGCCACCGCCGAAGCGCGGCCCGCAGATATTCGGCGTCGTCGACGACCAGGATTGATGCCATGCCGGGTTCCTGAGGGACTGGGTCTGGAGGCAACTCTAGCGAGACTATGTAAACGAGTTTTGAGTCTCTTTGGTTTTGTCGCCTATCTCTTCCAGCAGCAGCAATCCGTTTGCGATGGACGAATTCGTCAGCGCCGGTTCGGCGGCCGCCGCCGCACCCCCAGAGGGTTTGAATGAAAATTTTTGAAATCCACAGCTAACTGCGATAGCGCATAATTTTATAACCATACTACAGTGATGGGATGGTGAATCTGTCGGGCTGGGTCAGTGGGGCGAAATCATGATGAACCGGAGGCCCGGCTGCCGCGGCCTGCTCAGGATGGCCTTCATCATCGGGAAAATGCGGGTTCTGCCGGGCCTTGTGGCCCTTTGCTTCGCTGTTTCCGCGGCGCTGGCGGCGCCGATGGCGGAGCTTGAATTCTCGGTTCCGTCCGGCGCCACCACCGAAGTTTCACGCTTCTATTACCAGTTGGTCCAGGAATTCGAAGCCGCCAATCCCGGCATCAAGATCAGCTTTCGTCCCCTGACCGATTGGGATGAGGTGGTCAGGGTGGTCTCCGCGCCGGATCGCCCCAAGGCCGGGGTCTTCGTCGCCGAGGCGTCGGAAACGCTGGAGTTGGAACAGCGCCGGGCGATCACTCCAGTCGAGGATCTGTTGACGTCCGAGCCGGGCGGACTCAAGGATTTTCTCGCAGCATTCATTCCCGAATTTCTCGGCAACAGTCTCTGCGCCGACAAGACGTTTTGCTCGCCGCCATTCATTCGCAGCACACCGGTCGTCTATTACAATCTCGACCAGTTGAAAGATGTCGGCATAGACAAGGACCATCTGCCGACCACCTGGGACGAACTCGAGAGCCTGCTCAGCAGGCTTCGCGAGCATAGCGGAAAACCGCCCTTCGTTTTTGGCGGCGACTGGTACGACTATCTGTTTGAGGCGACGGTGCATCAGGCCGGCGGCAGCTTGTTCGACCGGGAGCACAACCGCTTTGCCTATGACACCCCGCAGGCGGTGGAGGCGCTCCGGTTCTGGAAAGGCCTCAAGGACAAGGGGCTGCTTGTGCGGGCAACCAATTGGAAGGCAACCTTGAACAGCTTCCTGGCCGGCCTTTACCCGGTCACATTTTATACCTCCGGCGGGATCGAGTCGGCGCGGGCGCAAAGCCGGTTCGCCTGGATGGCGGACATGTTGCCGCGCAGGCGCGCTTACGGGGCCACCGCCGGTGGCGGCAATCTTTACCTGACCGCCCGTCTCGATGAGGGGGAGCGCAAGGCGGCACTGCTGCTTCTGCGCTTTCTGTATACCCCGTCGGTGCAGGCGCGGATCAGTCAGGCGAGCGGCTTCTTTCCCGTTGTCGCCGCGGCATTTGATGAACCGCAGTTGAAAGAGCGCTATACGACTGATGAGCCATTTGTTCGTGTTCGGCGCCAGTTGGGCTATACGGGGCCGAGAGGGATGTCGACCGACAATCTGCAGATGCGCAAGGCGCTGAAAACGGCGATAGACCGCTGCCTTGACGACAATGTTCCGGCGGAAACAGCCCTGCGGGATGCACAGGGCGTGGTTGATCATTTAGGGAAATAGCGGTCGCAGTATCGTCGGGCGCAAAAATCCAAGGCGCAATGGCCAGGGACCTGTCGATGGAAACCGAAATGCGTAAGCAGCTTCGAAATCGGCCTCAAAAGATCGGCAGACGTCTGATCACCCTGGTGATCGCGTTCAGTTCCGTCATTGCCGCCCTGACGACGGCAGTGCAATTGCTGGTGGAATACGGTCGGCAAAAAGAGGAGGTGATGAATTCCCTGGATGCCGTGCGCCTCTATTTGCCGAATATGGAGGCCAGCGTCTGGAATGTGGATGTGCCGCTGATCGAAACCACCTTATCGGCGCTGGGACATTTGCCCACCGTCGAAAGTGTTACCGTGAAAGGCCGCAGCACGGATTTTCTGTCAGGTTTGGAGTGGAGCTACGGTTCAAGGCAATCAAGAAATACCATAAGAAGATACTATACCCTGCAGCATAAAAATAACGGTGTGAATACTACGATTGCCGATCTTGAAATATATGCAAGTGTTGACACGATTTACAGAAATATCGCGCAACAGGCGCTGATGATACTTGCAACGAATACGGTTAAGACATTCATCGTTGCGGTTTTTATGCTGATATTGGTGAGGCGTCTGATAACCGCGCGGATGGAAGAACTCGCGGCGCGCATGGGACGTGTGACGCAGGATATGGTTACAACCGGGGAGGTCGATGATAACGGGCCCCAGGCGCCGGGGAGGCGGGGTGATCCGCAAGGTTTTGCCGGCGCCGTTGACGGCGATGAAATCGAAGGACTGCGCCGGGGTTTTGATTTTCTCGTCGGGCGTCTCGGGGATTACCGCGAGCGCATGGAAAGCGAAGTGCGGCAGCGCACCGCCCAACTCGCCGAATCCAACCGGGCGCTGGTGGCCTCGGCGGAGGCGGTGAAGGAAAGCCAGAGCTTTCTTCGACAGATCGTTGACGGAAGTCCGCCGACCTTCGTCATCGACCGCGACCATCGGGTAACCCATTGGAACAGGGCCTGCGAAATCATCACCGGCATCGCCGCCGACGACATGGTCGGCACGCGCCATCATTGGCGGGCCTATTATGCCGCGGAAAGGCCGGTATTGGCCGATCTGGTCCTCGAGCGGGCGTCAAAAGAGGAATTTGATCGCTTTTATCGCGGAAAATGTCGCCCTTCATCGCTGATGAACGGGGCCATTGAGGTTGAGAACTTCTTTCCGAATCTTGGCGAAGACGGCAAGTGGCTGGTTTTCACCGCCGGCCCGCTCGTCGATATCCACGGCGCCAGCATTGGGGCCATCGAGACCCTGCAGGACATAACCGAACGAAAGCGGGCGGAACAGCAGGCCGCCGCGGCCAATCAGGCCAAATCGGCCTTTCTCGCCACGATGAGCCATGAAATCCGCACACCGATGAATGTGATCGTCGCCTTTACGGAGAGCCTGTACGAGAAGGCCCACACGGATGAGGAAAGGGGGAGCCTGGGGAAAATCGACCAGGCGGCCCATCACCTGCTGAGCATCATCAACGATGTGCTCGATATGTCGAAAGTCGAGGCGGGCAAGCTGTCGCTCAACACCGGGAACTTCGCCGTTCGAGGCCTGCTTGCCGAGGTAAGGGAGCAGTTCCTGCCTTTGGTGGCAGGCAAGGATCTGGAACTTCAGCTCGAGATCGACCCCGGGATTCCGGACCAGTTGTCCGGCGATGATTTGCGGCTCAAACAGTGCCTGATCAATTTTCTCAGTAACGCGGTAAAGTTCACGCAAACCGGGGTGGTGGTCATCCGCGCCATTCAGCAGCCCGTGACCGGGTCAGAACAGTTTCTGCGTTTCGAGGTGGAAGACAGCGGCATAGGAATAGATCCGCAGGCGCTGCCCCGCCTGTTCTCCCCTTTCGAGCAGGCCGATATGTCCACCACCCGGCAGTTCGGCGGAACCGGGTTGGGGCTGGCGCTGACCAAACAGCTTGTCACGCTGATGGGCGGCGAGATCGGGGCGGTCAGCAATCCCGGAAAAGGCAGTCGGTTCTGGTTCACCGCGCGACTGCAGCCGGCGCTGGAGACCGCGGAAGTCAAAGATCACACCGCCCCTGAGGAGGCGGAACGGAGGACGGACTTTGGCGGCGTTCGCGTTCTTCTGGCTGAAGATACCGAGATGAACCGCGAAGTCATGCGACTGCTGCTCACCAAAGCAGGGGTAGAGGCGGATGTGGCCGAAAACGGTAAAGTCGCGGTGAATATGGCGGCCGCCACCGCCTACGACCTGATCCTGATGGATATGCGGATGCCGGTCATGGACGGGTTGGCGGCGACCAGGATGATCCGGGCCATGTCCGGCTATGCGGCGACGCCGATCATCGCCCTGACCGCCAATGTCTTCGATGCGGACCGCCAGATTTGCCAAGAGTCCGGCATGGACGACTTTCTGAGCAAACCTTTGCGTTTCGAGGCGCTGCAGGCGGCCCTGTCAAAATGGCTGACCCGTTCCGAGAGCTGAGCGGACTTTTCCGGCAAGGGAGGCTATGCATAGATGCTGGACAATCTGCCTGCAGGATCGCCAGCCCAATCAGGGGCAACAAATTTCAGGAAAACTCCGGTGAAGACAGGCAATATGGCGCGATCGACGGTCCTTGGGGGGTGTTTGTGGTGAAGTGGCTGGAGTGGTGGCGCAAACTCCAGACGAGGTTTGTCGTTTTTGCCGGAGCCGGCGTGTTCATCATGGCGGCGGTCTGTCTCGCTGTCTTCGCCAAGTATCAAATCGATCTTATGGACGAGCGTCTTAGAAAATTTTCTGAGAACGAAATAAAATCAATGACGTCTCTGGTCGTTGGCGTCATGGAGGTGCGGGCCAAGTCCGGTGCAGCGACCACCTCTTCACTATTCGCTGATGATCATTCCGCAAAAATAGGCGTGGATACCGCCTACGAGGTCTTTAACGAGTGGTTTAAGAGTCGCGAAATTGATTTCCCAGGAAAATTATGGACTTCCTGGGGGCCGAAGACGGCCGCCTATATGGCGTCGTCCGACAAGTTGGGACTGCAGAAACCGCCGAGGGACGAGATCGACGAAGAAGCCATCAGGACGGGGCGTCCGGTGAGCAGGCTGGTCGGTGGTTATTTCCGCTATAGCGCGCCGTTTATTTTCGGCAAGGCGACGGGGACCGACCGCGCCGCTTGCCGCGGATGTCACGGCAAGTTGATCGGGGAGCAAGACGGTGGTGTCGTTTCCGTGCTTTCCGCGGCGGTCGATATCTCAGGCGAAATGGCACGCCTCAGGTTTACCCTTTGGATTGCGGCTTTGGTTTCGATTGCCGGCGCCATTTCCACGATGGCCGGAGTTCACATCATCTTCGACCGCCAGGTCGGCCGACGGATCGACGGGATGTCTCAGGCCATGACCCGGTCCGCGGCCGGAGATTACGTCCCCTTGGTTTCCTATGTCGAAGACCGCGACGAACTTGGCGACATGGCCAGGGCCGCCCACAAGTTTATCCTGGCGCGGCAGGCGGCTGAGGCAAACCTGGCGACCGCCAACCGCAGTCTGCATGAAAGCGAGGAGAGGTTTCGCAGTCTGGTGGAAAACACCAGCGACTGGGTCTGGGAAACGGATCGGACTCACTGTTTTTCCTGGATCTCGCCAAGCGCCGAAAAAGTCGTCGGCATGCGAAACGAGGCCCTCTTGGGCAAACAGCGCTGGGATCTCGTTGCGGAAAGCCAGGATATCGACGTCGACCGCTGGCACAGTTTTATCGAGACCCTGACCGCCTTACGCAATTTCCGCGACTTCCGCTATTGGGTGCAGACGGAGGGCGGCCAATCCAGATGGATCAGCGTCAGCGGAGCCCCGAGATATGACGAAAACGGACAGTTCGCAGGCTATCGCGGCAGCGGTTCCGACGTTACGGCGGAAGCGTCCGCCGCCATGCGGCTGAGATTTCTTTCCACCGTCGTCGAACAGTCTCCGGTATCCGTGGTGGTGACGGATCCCGACGGCAAGATCGAATATGTCAACGCCCACTTCACGACGGTCAGCGGCTACGGTTCGCAAGAAGTCATCGGCCAGAATTCGCGCATTTTCTCCTCCGGGGAAACCAAGCGCGAGGTCTTTGAGGATATGTGGGAAAAAATAAAAAAGGGACAGCGCTGGGAAGGCGAGTTGCTTAACCAACGCAAAAATAAAGTACGCTATTGGGAGTCTGTCATTATCGCACCGGTCCTGAACGAGGCCGGTCAAATCACTCATTATGCTTCCGTCAAAGAAGACATCACAGAGCGCCGTGATTTGGAAGATCAGTTACATAAAACAAACTCAGAACTGTTGCAATTTGCTTATGTTGTCTCTCATGACTTGCGGCAGCCGCTGCGGATGGTATCGAGTTATCTTGGATTAATTAAGAAAGAAATCGGCGATAGTTTCAGCGACGAACAGAAGAAATTCTTCGACTATGCCGTTGTCGGGGCCAAGCGCATGGACCGCCTGATTACCGACCTTCTCGATTATTCCCGCACCGGTCAGCACGCCGGGTCGGTGCCGGTGCCGATCGGCGATGCGGTGGCCGACGCCGTCGCCAACCTTGCCGTCGCGATAAGAGAAGCAGAGGCGCAGATATCCATAGCTGAGAATCTTCCGACAGTGCAGGGCGACAAGACGGATTTGATGCGTGTATTTCAGAATTTGATCGGTAACGCCATAAAGTATCGGTCCGCCGAGCGATTGCCTCGGATAGAGATCGGATGGCGGGATCAACCAAATGATTACCTTTTGTGGGTCAAGGACAACGGGATGGGAATTGCCGAGGTACATTACGAACGAGCGTTCATGGTATTTCAGCGTCTGGTCGCAAAAGACGCCTATGAAGGTACGGGTATTGGTTTAGCCATATGCAAGAAGATCGTCGAACATTCCGGCGGGAAGATTTGGATCGACTCTATCCCCGGTGACGGCAGCAGCTTTTTTATGACATTTCCTCATCCCTATTTGGCGATGTCTGCGGTGGACGAACGGTGAAATTCGCGCCTGGGAATTCCCCAATGGAGGAAAGCCCCAGCGCCGGCGCGGATCGTCAGAACCGCCTGCAACTGCCGGAGGAAAGATGGATGGACTGCCGCGGCGCCAAGTGGCGCCTGGCGGTTGAGGGCGAGGGATGCCACAGCTTTTGCCTGAGTTACGTCACCAGGCTGACCCGGGCCATGAATTCACCGACCTCCTCGGTGAGCTTGACCGCGTTCTCAGCCCCTGCCGTGGCTCGCGAGAACAGCCGTCCGGCGACTTCCGCCGACTGCTTCGAAGACAGCGTCACCTGTTCGATCGCCGCCGCCGCCTGCTCGACACTTTGCCGGACCTGGGCGCTGGATCCGGCAATCGCCCGCACGGAACCGCCCTGCTCGGCAACCGTCGAGTCGACCTCGTGGTTGATCTGGCTGATTTCCCGAACGGTGTTGCCGATTGCCGACATGGCATCGGCCGCGCTGGCCACCGAGGTCTGGATCGACAGGATCTGACCGCGGATCTCCTCGGTAGCGCTCGCCGTCTGCGCGGCAAGGCTTTTTACCTCATGGGCGACGACGGCGAAGCCCTTTCCCGCCTCTCCGGCGCTGGCGGCTTCGATGGTGGCGTTCAAGGCCAGCATATTGGTCTGCGAGGAAATCTTGGTGATGATGGCAATGACGTCTTCGATATGTTTCGCCGCCTCGACCAGGGCGGTGATGACAGCCTGTGCCGCATCCACTTCGCGCTCGGCTTCTTCGGCGAAAGTCGCCGCTCCGGTGACCCGGTCGCGGATCTTGTCCAGGGCCAAGGTCAGGTCTTCGGTGGAGCGGGCAACCGAATGCACCTCGCCCAGGGTCGCATGGGTGGCGTCCAGCACCTCGGTCGCCTGGGCGACGGCGCGATTGGTCGCCGTCTGCATCTCCTCGGCGTCACCGCGGGTGGCCCTGGTGATGTCGGCGCCTTCGGTGATCCGGGCATTCACCGTATCGCGGAATGTCGTCGCCAGCGCATTGTTCTCGCGGATGCGGATACCGAGATTCTTGGTCATCTGATTGATGGTGGTCGCCGAATGTTTGTAGGCGCGGTGCATGCCGACCACCAGAATGCGGCGATGGAACCGCCCCGCCGTCACTTCCTTCAGCGACGCGTTGCTTTCCCGGGCGAAGGAGTCGGCGGCGTCGAGAACAGCGTTGGCGGCCCGCGCCAGGCGGCTCAGCGGGTCCCGGCCATGGCCGATATCGACGAGACGCTGCTCCAGGTTTCCCATTCCGCCGCCTTCAAGGACCTTGGCGATGAGCCCGAGGGCGGCGCGGGTCTTCAGCAGGGTCCAGAGGCCCCACAAAAAGGCGACAATTCCGCCCGCGGCAAATATCAATCCGACGGTTGGGAGGCCAAGCAAAGCGGCCAAGGCCGCACCACCACCAAGTCCGGCACAAAGGCACATGGCCGCGGACAAAGCATTAAGCGGGGAAGTAAGAATAGGGTGGTGTTTTATGCTGCTGGCCATGGCGCACCTTTATTTATAGCGAAAATATAAATTCACCATAAGTCATTCCTGTCTTCTTCACGTGAAGCTCAAGAGCGGTTAATCCGGTGGCAGCCGCGGCGGCGGCGGTTTTTTCCCGTTTCTCAATCTCAGCTAAAGACTGATAAAGCGGGATGATCTTCTCAATTGCCTCTTTCGATGGGACCCGCCGGTTGGAATGAAAGCCAAGAATTTCCCCATCTCGGTTGACCGACGGCGTAACATGGGCAAATACCCAGTAGTGGTCGCCGTTCTTGGCCCTGTTGTTCACATAGGCAAAAACTTCATCGCCTGACTTTATGGTGTCCCAAAGAAGTTTAAAAATGCACCTTGGCATATCCGGGTGTCTAACTATTGAGTGAGGTGCTCCTAATAGCTCATATTCCCTATATCCGCTTATTTCTTGAAAGGCCGTATTCGCATAGGCAATAAGACCAGCGACATTTGTCTTTGAAACGATGACCGAGCCGGGATCAAATTTACGTTCTCTGCCGGTCAGCAGGTTTCGATTGGCCAGGGCCAATTTGACGGCCTGGCTGGAGTCCGCCGTCGCCGCTAACTTCACAGTGGAAATTTTCATCGCCGCCAGTCCACTCCTCATTCCTCAAGGAACAGCCATCGATTGCCTCCGAGACAGACGGCGGGAGTTTACTCTGCAATAAGGCGATTGTCTGTTTCGACATTTCCCCGGCAAGCCGGTCAGCTTACCGCCGACTTGAGGCGGGTGGTCAGCGGCCCTTCGCGACCCTTGCCGATCGGTCTGCCGTCCACCGAAACCAGGGCGCGGATACCGCAGGCATTGGTCAGGAAGGCTTCCGACGCGGTGCCCAGATCGGCGGGATGCAACTGGCTGGTGGCGGCGCTCAGGCGGTCGATCACCTCAGCCCGCATCACCCCGGGAAGCGCGCCTTCGCTCACCGGTGGGGTCAGCACGTCGCCGTCGATCACCACGAACAGATTGGCGGCGGCGGATCCGGCAAGGCGACCCTGGCCGTTGAGCAGCAGCGCCTCGTCGGCGCCTTTCTGTTCCGCCTCGCGCCGCGCCAGAAGATTGTCGAGATAATTGAGTGTCTTGAAGCGGGAGGCGGGCGAGTGCTCGTTGCGCCGGGTGGTGGTGGCGATGATGGCTCTTGCCGGCGGCGGTTCGGCAGGCGGCGCCGCCGCAAGGATCAGCAGCGTCGGCCGCGGTTCGGTGGGTGTCGCCAGGCCCGGCGCCGCCGGACCACGGGTCAGGGTCAGGCGCAATACGGCGTTGGACAGGCCATTGGCCTCCAGCAGCGCGGTCATCGCCAGGCCAAAGTCCTTGTCGCCCAATGGCAGCGGAATGCCCAACGCGCCGGCGCCGGCATGCAGGCGAGCCAGATGGGAGGCCAGGCGTAACGGCTTGCCGCCGACCACCTTCAGAATTTCGAACAGTCCGTCGCCAAGGGTGAAGCCGCGGTCGGTGGGGGCGATCGCCGCCGCCGTATCGTCGAGAATTTTGCCGTCAAGCCAGACCTTCATGTCGTTCCCTGAAACCCGCAGCCCACAGATGGCGGACGGCCCGGCGCCTTGCCGGGACACATCCGCCTGATGACACCAAATGGTGCATCACCGGAGGCTGTTCCAGGGGATATCCGCCGGCGTTTCTACAGCATGCTGGCGAGGACGCGGTCGGGCGGGCTGTGGCCGTCGATATGGGTCTTGATATTGATCAGGACCTTCTCACCCATGTCGACCCGACCCTCGAGGGTGGCCGAACCGAGATGGGGCAGCAGGACCACATTGTCCATCTCGAGGAGCTTGGGATTGACCGCCGGCTCATGCTCGAAGACGTCGAGGCCGGCGCCGGCCAGTTCGTTCTTCTGCAGCATGCGGGTCAGCGCGTTCTCGTCGATCACTTCGCCGCGCGCGGTGTTCACCACATAGGCGTGCGGCTGCAGCAGCTTGAGCCGGCGCGCCGACAGCAGGTGATAGGTAGCCGGGGTATGCGGGCAATGAATCGAGATGACGTCCATGCGGGCCATCATCTGGTCGAGGCTTTCCCAATAGGTGGCCTCCAGTTCCAGCTCGATCTCCGGATGCACCCGGCGGCGGTTGTGGTAATGGATCGACAGCCCGAAGCCGCGGGCGCGCCGCGCCACCGCCTGGCCGATGCGGCCCATGCCGATGATGCCGAGGCGTTTGCCCCAGATCCGCCGGCCCATCATGAACGTCGGCCCCCAGCCGGACCATTTGCCGGAGCGGACCAGCCTTTCGCCCTCGGCCAGCCGGCGCGGCACGGCGAGGATCAGGGCCATCGCCATATCGGCGGTGTCCTCGGTCAGCACGTCGGGGGTGTTGGTGACGGTGATGCCCCGCTGGCGGGCGGTGGCCAGATCGATATGGTCGACGCCGGCACCGAAATTGGCGATCAGCCGCAGCTTTTCGCCGGCATGGGAGAGGACGGCGGCATCGATGCGGTCGGTGACCGTCGGCACCAGGACATCGGCGGTTTTCACCGCTTCTATCAGCTCGGCCTTCGACATTATGTGGTCATCGATGTTAAGCTTGGTGTCGAACAACTCCATCATCCGGGTCTCGATGGCGTCGGGCAGCTTTCGGGTGACGATGACCAGAGGCTTTTTCGGTGCCATCGCGGCATTCTCCCCATGTTCGAACCGAGTTGACCAACTCAGGCTGTAGCAAGACCAACCGCACTTGTCCAGTGGTCGATGCAGTGGCGTTGCTTGACCGATTGCCTACGGACTGGCAAACAATTCCGTAACCAAGAGTGGGACCTATGCCCTTGCAATGGTTAAGGCGCGTCGTGGTTTTTTGTTTTCTGCCGTTTACGCTCTGGGCGGGCCTGCCCGTCGGAGCGTTTTCGGCTGAAAGCAGCGGTTTACCGCTGCCGCGTTTCGTGTCGCTGCGTTCGGACGAGGTCAATCTGCGGACCGGGCCGGGGGTGCGCTATCCGGTCGACTGGATTTATACGCGTCGCGATCTTCCGGTCGAGGTCATCGCCGAATTCGAGACCTGGCGAAAGATCAGGGACTGGCAGGGGACCGAAGGTTGGGTTCATCAAAGCATGCTGTCGGCCCGGCGGATGGTGGTGGTCACCGGTTCGCAGCGGCGGCTGCGCGCCGAACCGGACGATAAGGCGCCGTCACTGGCCCTGCTCGACCCCAATGTGGTGGGCCGTCTGCTGAGTTGCCCGAGGAATCGCGTCTACTGCCGTCTGGATGTGGAGAATATCCAGGGCTGGCTCAAGCGCGACGAATTCTGGGGCGTCAATCCCGGCGAATATATCGAGTGAAAAAGTGGCACCGGCCTCCGCGCCGGTGTTTCGGCGAAGCCGAAAAGCTTTGCGGCAAAGACCGGCAGGGACGCCGGTCCCACTCCTATGAAGGTTATCGCAAACGCTCTAATCGTTGACGGCGCGCAGCACCGGGCGTTCTTCCTCGCCGTTTTTCAGGGCCTCGATGGTCTGCAGATAGCCTTCCCAGTTTTCCAGGAATTCCGCCAAGGCAATCTGGGCGCAGTCCTCGACACTGCGCTCGATCTTTTCGGCCATGGCGTCGAGGCGTTGCCGGACTTCCGGAGTGAGGGTCAGGACCAGGTCGCTCACGGGGCGGGTTTACCTTTCAACAAGTATTTCAGCCGATAAACGTCCGCCGCATTCTAGCCGCAAATCATGTCTAAGGCTATGTGTCACAATTAACTGGCTTCATGATATAAGCCCGCCCATGTCCGTACCGTCATCTGTCCAACCGCCGAACGATCTCAAGGTGTCGCCTGAGGACCGTCTGGCGCGTTCCCAGCCGCCCAGGCCGGCGCCCAAAGCCCCCAAGCCGCCCAAACCGCCGCGGGCTCCCAAGCCGCCCAAGCCGCCGCGGGCTCCCAAGCCGCCCAAGCCGCCAAAACCGCCGCGTCAGCGGAAAACCGCCGGCGCCGGGGCGGGCGGACCGCGCCGTCGGCTTCTCGGCGCCCTGTTTTCCTGGTCGATCACCGCGGCCATCTGGCTGGTCATCGCCGGCGGCGCCGTGGTCGCCTATTACGGCTATGACCTGCCCGATCTCGACAGTCTGACGGCGACGCTGCGCAAGCCCAGCGTCACCCTGCTGGCGGCGGACGGCGAAACCATCGCCGCCTATGGCGACGTCTACGGCGCGCCGGTGACCCTGGCCGAGGTGCCGGCCAGCCTGCCGCAGGCGGTGATCGCCACCGAGGACCGGCATTTTTACCATCACTTCGGCCTCGACGTTCTCGGGTTGGTGCGGGCGGTGGCGGTCAATCTGCGCGCCGGGCATGTGGTGCAGGGCGGTTCCACCATCACCCAGCAATTGGCCAAGAATCTGTTCCTGACGCCGGAGCGCAACCTCAGGCGCAAGGTCCAGGAACTGCTGATGGCGCTGTGGCTGGAGCGGAAATTCACCAAAGAGCAGATCCTCACCCTTTACCTCAACCGGGTCTATCTGGGGTCGGGAAGCTGGGGTGTCGATGCCGCGGCGCGACGCTATTTCGATCGCCCGGCGAAAGATCTCAACCTTTACCAGTCGGCGCTGCTGGCCGGGCTGCTGAAGGCGCCGTCGCGCTACAACCCGCAGAACGATCCCGAGCTGTCTCAGCGCCGCACCACTCAGGTGCTGGCCAATATGGTGGCGGCCGGAATGCTGACCCAGGGCGATGTCGACCGCGCCTTGCGCGAAGGTCCGGCGACGGTCAGGCAGGTCTTCCATACCGGGCGCTATTTCGCCGACTGGGTCCATGACCAGGTCGAACGCTATACCGCCGAGGGGCGCGACATCGTGGTCCGCACGACGCTGGATCTGGCGCTGCAGCGCAAGGTCGAGGCCGAGCTGGAGGCAACCCTGGCCGGGCCGGGGGCCAAGGCGGGGGCCGGCCAGGCGGCGATGGTGGTGATGACTCCCGACGGCGCCATCCGCGCCATGGCGGGCGGGCGCAACTATGCCGCCAGCCAGTTCAACCGGGCGGTCCAGGGCGCCCGCCAGCCCGGCTCGTCATTCAAGGCGTTCCTCTATCTGGCGGCGCTGGAGGCCGGTTGGAGCGAAGGCGACAGCATCGAGGACGCGCCGATTTCCGCCGGCCGCTATCGGCCCGAGAATTATACCGGAAAATACGAAGGCGCGGTGACGCTGCGCCATGCCTTTGCCAAGTCGAGCAATGTCGCCGCCGTGCGGCTGATCGAGAAGATCGGGCCGAAGAGGGTGGCGGCGGTGGCGCATCGCCTTGGCATCACTTCGGAATTGCGGCCCGACGCCTCGCTGGCTTTGGGCACCAGCGAGGCGTCGCTGGTCGAGATGACCGCCGCCTACGCCACCTTCGCCAATGACGGCAACGGCGTGTTTCCCCATGGGGTGACGGAAATCCGCGATGCCCAGGGCGAGACCCTGCAGCAGCGCCAGGGCGGCGGCACCGGCCGGGTGGTGGCGCCGCATCTGCTGCACCAGATGAAGGATATGATGTCGGCGGTGGTCGAGGAAGGCACCGGCAAGTCCGCCGCCATCGACCGTCCGGCGGCCGGCAAGACCGGCACCACCCAGGATTACCGTGACGCCTGGTTCATCGGCTATACCGCCGATTATGTCGGCGGCGTGTGGTTCGGCAACGACGACGGCACCCCCATGCACAAAGTCACCGGCGGCGGCCTGCCGACCAAATTATGGCATGATGTGATGATGGCCGCCCATAAGGGCCTGCCGGCGCGTCCGTTGCCCGACGGCGAGGAGGGCGCGCCGTCGGCGGCCGAGCATCAGCCGGCACCGTCCGACGGCGCCGGCGAGACCCTGGACAGCATCTGGAACGGCCTGGTCAAGATGCTGGGCGGTTAAACCGGTTAAACCGCCAGCAGATCGCCGCCCCGGCCAGCATGGCGGCGATCACCGCCGCCATCGGCAGCGTGGTGCCGTCATGCAGCCGCCCCACCAGCCAGCCGGCGCTGGCGCCGAAGCCCATCTGAATGCAGCCCAGCAAGGCCGAGGCGCGCCCGGCGATGGTCGGATGCGGCGCCAGCGCGGCGGCGGTGCCGTTGGGCAGGATCAGTCCGCCGGCGGCGAAGGCCATGGCCACCGGCAGGACCACCGCCGGCACCGACACCACCCGCCCGATCGCCAGACCCAGCAGCAGGAGGCCGGCCGCCAGGCCGAGCAGCGTGCCGATGCCGACCATCCGTTCGAGACCGATGCGCCGGGTCAGTCGGGCGGCGACGAAGGTGCCGCTCATGTAGCCGGCGACGACGACGACAAAACAGAAGCCGAAAGTCTGCGGCGCCAGACCGAGGACATCGATGATCACGAAGGACGAGCCGGAAATGAAGGAAAACATGCCGCCGAAAGTGAAGGACAGGGTCAGCGTCGACACCAGGAAGGTCCGGTCGGTCAGCAGCGCGGCATAGGTTTCCAGCATCGCCGACGGCGACATGGCGTTGCGGTCGGGATGGCGGTTGGTTTCCTTCAGCAACCGCCAGCCGAGCGTCAGCAGCAACAGGGCGAAGAGCACCAGGACGGCGAAATTGGCCCGCCAGCCGAACGCCGCCTGCAAGGCGCCGCCGAGAAACGGCGCCACCGCTGGGGCCAGGGCCATGGTCGAGGCCATGGTCGACAGGACCCGCGCCGCCTCCTCGCGCGGGTAGGCGTCGCGGACGATGGCGCGGCCGATCACCGGGCCGGCGCAGCCGCCCAGGGCCTGCAGAAAGCGGCCGAGGATCAGCGCTTCGATGCTGGGCGCCAGCAGGCAGCCGACACTGGCGACGAGGAAGACGGCGAAGCCGCCGAGCAGCACCGGGCGGCGGCCGTAACGATCCGACAGCGGCCCCAGCACCAGCTGGGCAACGGCGAATCCGGCGATGAAGACCGACAGCGTCAGCTGGACCCGCGAGACGTCGGTGGCGAAGACCTGGGTCAGTGACGGCAGCGACGGCAGATAGAGGTCGGTGGACATCGGCCCGCAAGCCACCAGCGCCACCAGCAGAAACAACGGCGGCGGAGTGACGGGGGGCCGGTCGGCGACAGGGGTGGTGGTCATGGCGCCGCCAATAGGCCTATTTCCGTCGGCGATGGCAAGGACGATGGCAAAAAATACCGCCGTAGCGGCGTCACATCGCCGCGCCCGGCTGTTCGGGGGCCCCCTTCCTATAAAGCATAAAAAAGCAAATGCATTTTATAAACTGCCTCTATAGCAATAGATCTTTTATTATTTTCAATAAAAAAATAAGTTACATATTATACGGAACCACATCAATCTATCGAATAACGCAGATAGAGGAGCATTGTATTCTGCATATTAACAATCGATAGGCAAAATATACATTATGTTAAAATTGTTATATGTCAGTATTTATAGAACGAAAGGCATAATACCTATGCTGCGTTGCACAAGGTGGGGGGCAGTTTTATCATTATCCCTGGGTTGAACAGCCCCTGTCAGAGTTCGACGGGGGTCCATTGAGGGGCTGTGCAGATGGACAACTTCGACCAGGATCCGCAGTCCTCCGCCTCTGTTGGCCAGAGCAACGACAATCGGCAGGATGCAGAGGAAGGGTCCCTGCATATCGATCTCGATCAATCGGACGGCGGCAAGGCCAAACCTTGGCCGCCGGGGGTGTCTGCCGCCGGGGAGGACCGGGACGGCATGATGATCAGCGACGCCGAGGGTGTCATCCTTCGGGTCAACCAGATCTTTTTTGCCATCACCGGTTATACGGCGGAGGAGGCGGTCGGTCGCAAGACCGACCTCCTCAGATCCGGACGTCATGGTGCCGACTTCTACGCGGCGATGAGGGAAAGCCTCCATCGCCAGGGGACATGGAAAGGCGAAGTCTGGGCCCGCCGCAAGAACGGCGAGGTTTTTCCCGGGCTTTTTACCATCACCGCCACCAAGGGTTTCGCCGGCGATGTCACCCATTACGTTTGCACCTTCCGGGACACGTCCATGGGGAAGGAACGTCCTCAGCAACAGACCGAGGAACAGGCTTATTACGACCCGCTCACCGGTCTGCCCAACCGCCGCCTCATGCGCGATCGGCTGAAACAGGCCCTGGCGGCCACCGCGAGACATCAGCGCGGCGGTGCCTTGCTGTTTGTCGATCTGGACAATTTCAGGACGGTGAATGACTCCCACGGGTATGATCGGGGTGACCTTTTGTTAAGGGAGGTTGCCCGGCGCCTGTCGGTCGCCCTGCGTGAGGCCGATACCGTCGCCAGGATCGGCGGCGACGAGTTCGCCGTGGTGCTCACTGATCTGAGCGGGAATGTGGAGGCATCCTCGGTGCGGGCCAAGACCGTCGGGCGGAAGATCCTCTCCACCCTGGGTGAACTTTACCTGATCTCGGGCGAAAAGATTCACTGCACGCCCAGTATCGGCATCACCCTGTTTGGCGATCAACGCGTCAGCGACGATAAATTGATGGCCCAGGCCGACATCGCCATGTACCAGGCCAAAGCCGCGGGGCGTAACACTTTGCGGTTCTTCGATCCCAAGACGCAGGAAGCCATGAAGGCGCGTGTCGACATGGAGGAAGGCCTGCTTCAGGGGATCAGGAACAACCAGTTTGTTCTCCATTACCAGCCGAAGGTCTGCGTAAAGACCCGGGCGGTGATCGGCTACGAAGCCTTGTTGCGGTGGAACAGCCCAACTCTGGGCATGGTGCCGCCGGCTCAATTCATTCCGATTGCCGAGGACAGCGGGCTCATTGTCGACATCGGCAATTGGGTCATTGACGAGGCGTGCCGCCAGATCGCCGCCTGGCATGCGGCGGGCTACGGATTTAGAGAGGTCGCGGTCAATGTCTCGGCCCTGCAGCTGAAAAGCGGCAGGCTGGCGGAGCAAATCGCCGAGGCCTGTTCCCGCCATGGCATTCCGGCTTCGGCCCTGGAGGCGGAGCTGACTGAAAGCGTGGTCATGTCCGACCCCCACCAGGCCAAGGAAATCTTTCAGAAATTAAGAATCTCCGGGATCAGGTTGACGGTGGACGACTTCGGGACCGGCTATTCCTGCCTGGCCCATCTGCGCCGTCTGCCGATCGACGTCCTGAAGATCGACCGGTCTTTCGTCATGGACGCCGACAGGGACGAGGACGCCGTCGAGATTGTCCGCACCATCATGGCGCTCGCCAAAACCCTCAATCTCGATGTGGTGGCGGAGGGTGTTGAAACCGAATCCCAGGCTCAACTGCTCGAAGAGGCCGGTTGCGACATCTTCCAGGGATACCTGTTTTCGAAGCCGTTGCCGGTAAACGATATCGATCAAATGTTGAGAGAGGAGACCAAGCCGATGCTTAGAAAAATAAAGCGAGCGATGATCGTGGAAGATTCCGCGCAGATGCGGGAACTGATCCATATGGCACTGGACTGTTTCGGGGCGGAGGAAATCATCAATGCCGGGAACGGCGCCGAAGCCATCGCCTGTCTCGAAGACAGCGGGGCCGACATCGTCATCATGGACTGGCGGATGGATGTCATGGACGGCTTGGAATGCACGCAACGCATCCGCGCCGGCATCCCCGGCGTCGATCCGACGATTCCCATAATTCTGCTGACCGGTTTTGCCGGCAAAGCGGCCGAATCCGCCGCCTACGATGCCGGGGTCGACCATTTCATGAAAAAGCCGTTTTCGCTGAGGACGTTGCATTCGGCGTTGGAGAAGGTTTTGACCCGATCGGGACCCGTTTTGGTCCGGAGACCACAAATGTTTGGTCACCGCGAGGCTCGCTACGAAGAAGCGGTCCAGTAAAACCGTAACCCTGGTGCCGGGTGTAACCGGAATGCCGGACGCCTCAAATACCCGCGCAACAGCGCTCCAGGCACCGAAGCATGGCGCCGTGAAGCGACGCCGGGCACGGTTTTTCGCCCGCTTCCTGACGGTGGCGGTGCTGTGCATCGCCGTCATTCTTGGCGCCGCCTTTTTCGTCCATAGGACGCTCCTCGACAAAGCCGCCTCGGCCGACCTCGCCGCCGCCCGCATCCTCGCCGAGCGCGTGCATAGCACCTTCCAAATGGCCGAAGCCATCCACCGGCTCGGTGACATGGATCCCAGCACCGCCCAGGAGGCGATCAAGGATGCCCGGGATTTTGTGCCGCTGTTCGGCACTGAAATCTCCCATGTCACCATCATCGACAGAAACGGCAATCTGGTTGCCACCACGCTGACGGAAAAGCCTCCGCAAATCAATTACGCCGACCGGGACTACTTCTCGCGCCATGCGGCCGGCGCCGAACTGCTGATCAACCCGCCGGTCGTCGGGCGCCTGTCCGGGGAATTGCAGGTTCCCTTCACCCGCGCACTCCGCAAGGCGGATGGGTCCTTCAATGGTGTGCGGATTGTTTCCATCACCATAAAAAACATTCTCGGTACCTTGCATGCCGTCTCCTCCGACCCTGGCGCCGTCGCCGGGGTGTTCCTCCTCGACGGAACCCTGTTGGCGCGCAACCCTCCGGTCGGCATAGGGCAGAAATTCCCCAATGCCCTGGCAATCTCCGAAGTGAAGCGAAAGGCCTCCGGTACCTTTACCACCAGATCGGTGGTGACGGCGGAGGAGCGGCTGTTCGGCTATGCCGCCGTTCCAGACTATCCGCTGGTGGTCGCCGTCGGCTCACAGATATCGGAGGTCCTGGCCCCCTGGGAAAGCACCTTTGTCCTGGTCCTGTCGCTGACAGTTGCCGGGCTCGGCGTATTTCTGGTCGTCGGACTGCGCGGCCTGCGGCAGGGCGAGAGCCTGACGGACAGCGAAGCGCGCTTTCGCCGGGCGATCGAAGAGGCGCCCATTCCCATCATGATCCACGCCGAGGGCGGCGAGGTTCTGGCCCTAAGCCGAGCCTGGACCGAAATAACCGGTTACAGCCTGCGGGACATTCCGACCATCGCCGCCTGGACCGAGAAGGCCTATGGCGAACGCCACGAGGCGGTTCGCGCCTATATCGATACCCTCTATGACTTACCTCAGCGCCACTCCGAAGGCGAATACACCATCCGCTGCCATGACGGTGCCGAGAGGGTCTGGGACTTCAGTTCGGTTGGGCTTGGCCGGGTTTCCGACCGACGGCGCATCGTCGTCACCATGGCGCTGGATGTCACGGAACGCAAACAGGCCGAGCAGCGGGCGGAAGCCGCCAATCGCGCCAAATCCGTCTTTCTGGCCAATATGAGCCACGAGATCCGCACCCCGATGAACGGCATCATCGGCATGGCGCATCTTGCGCTGAAAGGCGGAATGGATGACATAACGCGCGAGCGGATTGAAACCATAGGGCAATCCGCCCAGCGTCTGCTTGGCATCCTGAACGATATTCTGGATTTTTCGAAGATCGAGGCCGGCCAGTTGGTGATGGAGAGCGTTCCCTTCCGGCTGAAATCCCTGGTTGAAGACGCCCTGGCGGTGATCCGGCCGAAAGCGACCCAAAAGGGCCTCGGTCTCGCCGTGCGGATCGCTCCCGAGGTGCCCAAGACCCTTGTCGGCGATCCCCTGCGCATCGGGCAGGCCTTGCTCAACCTTGTCACCAACGCCGAGAAATTCACCGAGCAGGGATCCATTGTCGTCGCCGTCGACCGCGCGGAAACCCGCGACAACGATGTCGTTCTGGCCTTTTCAGTGACGGATACGGGTATCGGCCTGACCGCGGATCAGCAGGCCCGGCTGTTCAAGTCATTTCAACAGGCGGACGATTCCATCACCCGAAAATACGGGGGCACCGGACTCGGACTGGCCATCACCAAGCAGCTGGTCGAACTGATGGGCGGTCGCATCGACGTCGAGAGCCGGCTCGGAGCGGGCAGCACCTTCAGGTTCCTGGTTCCCCTGGGGGTTTCGTCGAGAGCGGTTGGGAAAGCCAAAACCGTTTCCGCGGTCCCGGCTCCGGTGGACCCGCAACTGCTGCGCGGCACCAGCGTTCTGCTGGTGGAAGACGACCCGGTTAACCGGATGGTCGCCATAGGACTGCTGGAGGCGGCGGGCATGCAGGTGGATATCGCCGTGAACGGTGCCGAGGCGGTGGAGATGGTCGGTCGCCAGGACTTCGAGATTGTGCTGATGGATATGCGGATGCCGGTCATGGACGGCATGACGGCGGCCCGGCATATCCGCGAGAACCCCAAACTCCAGGAGCTTCCCATCATCGCTCTGAGCGCCGGCGTCACCGCGCGGGAGCGCCGGGACTGCCAGGACGCCGGCGTCGATGACTTTGTCGCCAAGCCGTTTACGCCCGAACGGCTTTATTCGACGATCCAGAAATGGGTCACCGGCGTTGGGGGGGCGGCGCTGCTTCTTGACCCGAGGCTGGAAAAATTGGCCGGAGCGGATCTGCGTCTGCCGACCCATATCGACGGCATCGACCTGCGCGCCGGCCTGCGGCGGGTGGCCGGAATGAAAGGTCTCTACGTGAAGGAACTGCGGAATTTCATGGACGATGCCGATGGCGTGACGGAACGGTTGCGGCAATCGATCGCCGCCGGCGACCTCAAAACCGCCGCGCGCATCGCCCATACGCTGAAGGGTGCCGCCGGGATGATCGAAGCGAGAGAAATCCATGAAACGGCGCTGGCCGTTGAACAGGCGCTCGATGGCGGAGATGGGGAGGCGGGGAGCGCCCTGATCGCGCGGATCGAGGCAATTTTGCTTCCGATGCTTGCCGCTCTCCACGCCGAATTCGACAGCACTGACCCAAATATCATCCAGGAGGTCGGCTGAGGCGGCTCTCCCCGCCGGTGATGATGAGGACGATGGCGAAAATACCGCCGTCCCGCCATCAAATTGCCTCGCCCGGCTGTTCACATCGGGGAATGCGAAACAACCGGGTGAGGAGCCTGCCATGACTGTCTGCCGAACCTTCGCCTCGATGCTGCTGGCCTCGCTGATCCTGGCATCCTGCGTCATTTATGAACCGCCGCCGCGGGCCTATTACGGCCATGACGGCTGGCATCATCACGAATTCTGGCGTTGGCGGTGACGGGTTTGAGCGCGTTGTAATCATTTCGGAGGGGCATTTGCCTATAAATTAGGCTTACAAAAAATTTGATTACAATTGCATCAATTTGCTGTTGCTGCAGTGCAATACATGGCCTACCCTGGTTCGGTGATGAAACACTCCGCCGAGGGACAGTCGCCATGCCTCGTTACTATACCTATGAGTATGGTTGGGTCGATGTGGACGGTGCCGCCTACGTCTATCGCAGCAAGGACGGGTTGATCGGCCTGAGGGTGACGCATCAATGCCGCGACGGGGTCTGGGGCGACGGCTTCAGCCGGTTCTTCGTCTGGGATGACGAGAATGGCGCCGATTACCAGTGGGAGGGCCAGGCCCGCGCCGCCCTCGCGCCGCGTGGCGGCAAGGACTTCGTCATCGGCCTCGCCCAGGCTGCGTCCGGCCATGGAACCAACCCCTCATGAGCGGTGCCGACGATCTCAAGGCAGAGATCAAGAAGTTGAATGCCCAGGCGACCCAGGCCAAGCTTGACCTGCACGACCTGTCGGAAGAACTGCCCGTCAACTGGCAGCGGATTCCCGATGTCGCACAACGCTGCTTCGCCCTCCATGCGCAGTTGGACTCCGCCCGTCAGCGGCTGAAGGGACTCTAAACAAACAGATGCAGCTTGGGGCCTTCACGCCTGAGCCAGTCGCGCTGCGCACGGGCTCCCGGCGCCAGCCGCTCGACCACCCGCCAGAAGGCCGGGGAATGGTTCATTTCCAGCCGGTGGCTGGTCTCGTGGGCGACCACATAGCCGAGGACCTCGGGCGGCGCCAGCACCAGGCGCCAGGAGAACGACAGATCGCCGGTCCTGGAACAGCTGCCCCAGCGGCTCTTGGTGTCGCGCAGGGTGATGCGGCGCAGCGGCACGCCGAGGGTGGCGGCCATCGGCCGGGCATAAGCGAGGATTTCCTCCCTGGCCCGCGCCATCAGCCAGTCGGTGAGGCGGCGGCGGAAATGCTCGGCCTTGCCGGAGACGCAGATGGCGCCGTCTTCGATCCATACGCCGCGCCGGGCATCGGGGCGGTGGCGGAGCGGATGGTCGACCCCCAGCAGCGGCAGCACCGCGCCGTCGGTCATCGGCACCGCTGCCGGCAGGCGGGCATGGCGTTCGCTCAGCCAGCCGCTGTTCTGCCGCGCGAAGGCCAGCCCGGCGGCCAGCGGCAGATGGGCCGGAAGGATCAGGACGGCGCCGCCGGCGGCGGCATCGATCCTGAGCGAGATGCGCCGGGCCCTGGGGCTTCTCTGCACCGTCAGGGGGATGCCGGCGATGTCGTGGGTCACGCCGGCCAGTCCACGATGTGGTCCTCGAGGGCCCACGCATCCTCCTCGGCGATGGTTCGCCCACGGACCGAAATGCCGGCCTCGGCCACCGTCTTCGCATTGCCGGACACCAGCGGATGCCACCGGGGCAGGTCCTTGCCCTCGGCCAGCAGGCGATAGGCGCAGGTCGACGGCATCCAGTCCAAGCCGGTGATGGTCTCGGGCGTCAGTTGCACGCAATCCGGCACATGGCGCTGCCGCTCGGCGTATTTGCTGCAGCGGCAGCTGACGGGATCGAGCAGGCGGCAGGCGACATTGGTATAGCGTAATTCGCCGGTGTCCTCGAACAGCAGCTTATGCAGGCAGCATCTGCCGCAGCCGTCGCATAAGGATTCCCATTCCGAAGGGGTCATTTCGTTCAGCCGTTTTGCGCGCCAGAATGACGGCGTCGTGGCTGCGGATGAAGTCGCTGACATTCGGCAGGATCTCCTCTCGCCACCGGCGCCCGTTGAACAGGCCGTAATGGCCGACCTTCGGCTGCAGATGGTGACGCCGCATGGCCTCGGGAAGGCCCGCGCACAGGGTTTGGGCGGCCAGGCACTGGCCGGGGCCGGTAATATCGTCTTTTTCGCCTTCCACCGTCATCAACGCGGTGCGGGTGATCAGCGACGGGTCGACGATGCGCCCGCGGGAGGTCATCAGGCCGCGCGGCAAGGCGTGGTCCTGGAACACCGTCTTGATGGTCTGCAAATAAAACTCGGCGGGCAGATCCATCACGGACAAGTATTCGTCATAAAATTCACGATGTTCCTCGGCCGAATTGCCGTCACCTTGTACCAGATGCTGAAACAGTTTGACATGGGCATCGACATGACGGTCGAGGTTCATGCTCATGAATCCGGTCAGCTGGATGAAGCCGGGATAGACCTGCCGGTTGCGGCCCGGATAATTGAAGGGAACGGCATGCACGACGTTGTCGGCGAACCATTCCAGCGGCCGCGTCGTGGCCAGTTTGTTGACCGCCGTCGGATTGACCCGGGTGTCGATGGGGCCGCCCATCAGGATCATCGACGACGGCTGGCAGGGATCTCCGGCGGCGGCCATCAGCGCCACCGCCGCCAGCACCGGAATGGTGGGCTGGCAGACCGCCATCACATGGGTGTTGGGGCCGAGAAAGCGCAGGAAATGCATGACCAGGTTGATGTAGTCGTCGAGGTCGAAGGGGCCCTTGCGCAGCGGTACCTCGCGGGCGTCGGTCCAGTCGGTGATATAGACGTCGTGGTCGGGCAGCAGGGCCTCGACGGTGCCGCGCAGCAGCGTCGCGTAATGCCCCGACATCGGCGCCACGATGAGGATCCGCGGGTCCTGGCGGTCGGCCGCCCGGGCGAAACGCAGCAGGGTGCAGAAATCCGTGCGCAGCACACGCTCCTCGCGGACAGTAACGGTTTCCCCGTCGATGACGGTGGCGGCCAGCCCGAACGGCGGCTTCTTGTATTTGCGGGTGGTGCGTTCCAGCAATTCGCAGCCGGCCGCCATGGTGCGGCCAAAACGGGTATAGGCGGCGGGAACCCAGGGGTTACTGTAAAAATGCTGGATCGCTCCGGCGACAAGGCGGACCGGACTGATCGCCGCGCGGTGGATCTCGTGCATGTCGTAAAGCATTTTTGGCCTCTACACCTAAGCGGTATAACCGCGGTGGTAGGGATTAAGAACAAGCAGGCCAAAGGATGCAATACATTAATTCTGCTTAAGGTTTCGGAAAACTCTTGCAGGTTTTGTTTTTGAAGGACTTACGAGTCTTGATTATCCAAAAGATGTACAAAGGATCCCATGACGCGTCCGACCCGCCGTCCGGCGCTGCCGCGACCGCCTCCGGCGGCATCGCCGGTGAGGAACAGCGGCTCGCCTTCCCCCTCGGCGGTCACCGTCGCGTAATGGAATTCATGGCCGCGAAACCGGCGCCCGGCGTCGCCCAGCGGCGTCGCCGCGACCAGTTCGGCCCGGCGGTAGCCGAGATGCAGCCGGCGCCGGGCGAAGCTGGTCTCCACCGGCAGCAGCCCGGCCATGGCATGGCGATGGCCGTCGGCGTCCTCCAGCCCGGTCCCCAGGGTCATGTAGCCGCCGCATTCGCCGTAGATCCAGGCCCCGGCGGCGGCGGCGCGCCGCAGGCCACCGAGGAAGCGGCCGGCGGCGCCCAGCCGCCCGGCATGCAGTTCGGGATAGCCGCCGGGCAGGAAAACGGCGTCGGCCGCCGGCGCCGGCGCCTCGTCGGCCAGCGGCGAGAAAAACGACAGTTCGGCGCCGGCCTGCCGCCAGCCGGCGAGGATCGACGGATAGGCGAAGGCGAAGGCCTGGTCCCGGGCCACGGCGATCGTCTGTCCGAGCGGCGGCAGCGGCGGCGACGGTTCGGCGGGCGCCGCCAGCGGTGACGGGCGGGCCAGGGCGACCAGGCGGTCGATATCGACATATTCGGCGATCACCTCGGCCGCGGCCGCGATGCGGGCCGGCAACTCCGCCGTCTCGCCGGCCTGCACCAGGCCGAGATGGCGTTCCGGCAGGGCCAAAGCGGGATGCCGGGGCAGCCAGCCGAGACGCGGCAGCCGCGGGCAGGTGGCGGCGACCGCGGCCTCCACCGCCGCCCGGTGTCCCGGCCCGCCAACCCGGTTGAAGACCACCCCGGCCAGCGGCAGACCGGCACGGTGGCGGGCGAAGCCGTCGACCAGCGCCGCCGCCGAGGCGCTTTGACCCTTGAGGTCGACCAGCAGGATCACCGGCCAGCCGGTGATCGCCGCCAGGTCGGCGGTGGAGCCCGGACAGTCGCCTTCGGCCACCAGGGCGCCGTCGAACAGGCCCATCACCCCTTCGACGATTACCGGATCGCCGGCCGCGGCCAGCCGCGCCACCTCGGCCGCCAGGGTGTCTCGCCGCATGGCCCAGACATCGAGGCTGCGGCAGGGTTGCCCGCCGGCGGCGGTGTGGAAGGCGGCGTCGATATAGTCGGGACCGACCTTGGCCGAGGCCGGGCGCAGTCCGCGTGCCTTCAGCGCCGCCAGCAGGCCCAGGGTGAACACCGTCTTGCCGCTGCCCGAGGCGGCGGCGGCGATGATCAGCCCCCGGCTCATGGCTTGCCGGCCAGTTGGCGGCGGATGGCGGCGACAATCTGCGGCGCGGTGGCGTTGGGGTCGAAATGCCCGGCGAAGCGCCCCTCGCGGTCCATCAGATAGAGGATGGCGGAATGATCCATGCTGTAGTCGGTGGCACTCCCCTCGCCCTTGCGGACATAGACCCGGTAGGCCCTGGCGATCGCCGCCACCTGCTCGGGGCTGCCGGTCAGGCCGACCAGGGCGGGGAAGAAATTGGCCACATACTCGGCCATCCGCGGCGGGGTGTCGCGGGCCGGGTCGATGGTGACGAAAATCGGCACCAGCTGCGGGCGTTCCTCCGGGGTCAGCGCCTCCCAGGCCTGGGCGACGGTGCCCAGGGTGGTCGGGCAGACATCTGGACAGAAGGTATAGCCGAAAAAAATCAGCATCAGCCGGCCGCGATAATCGGCCTCGGTGACGGTGCGGCCGGTGTGGTCGACCAGGGTGAAGGGGCCGCCGATGGCCGGAGCGCCGCCGCTGTCCACCAGCAGGCGGGGAACGATGGCGATGGCGCCGGCGACCAGCAGGGCGGCGATGACGGAGGCGAGGAGAAGCGCGCGTTTCATGGATCAGGCCATATGCTGCCAGGCGAGCAGGACCAGCACGCCGGCATTGAAGATCAGCAGGAACGGGGCGTAGCGCAACAGCGAAAGACGCCAGCGGCTGCCGGCGAGATGGCCGGCCACACCGACGGCCAGCAGGCTCGGTACGGTGCCGGCGGTGAAGGCCAGCATGGCCAGGGCGCCACCGGCGGCACCACCGGCGGCGGCCGCCGCCGCCAGCGCCCCCCACAGCAGGCCGCAGGGCATGAATCCCAGCAGGACACCCAGCAGATAACCGCGCCAGCCGGTCGGGCGGGCGAACAGCGGGCCGGCCAGGCGGCCGAGGCGGCGGCTCCACCAGCTTTCCCCCTGGTCGCCACCCGGCCACCAATGTTTCAGCGCCGGCACCGCCAGGGCCAGCATCAGCAGGGCGGCGGCCAGCAGCAGGGCGGCGGACAGGCGGTCGAGGCCGCCGTCGCGGGCCAGGCCACCACTCAGGCCGGCGGCGGCGGCGCCGAGTCCGGCATAGGTGGTGGCGCGGCCGAAATGGTAGGGCAGCAGCGCCGCCCCGGCCAGCCGGTGCCATTCGCGCATCTCGGCGGCGCCGACCGCTTCCAGCCGCGCCGCCACCTGGGACAGCACGAAGGGGCCGCACATACCGGCGCAATGGCTGACGCCACCGGCCAGGCCGCCGAGGAACAGGCTCAGTACCAGCCCGCCACCGCCGTTGAACAGGGCGCCGCAGCGATGGGCCAGGGCCAGGATCAGAGGGTCAGCCAATTGAGATGCTTCCGCAGGTCGACCACCGGTCCTACCACCACCAGGGCCGGCGGTTCGATGGCGGCGGCGACGGCCTCGGCGGCGATGCGCCCCAGCGTCGCCGTCACCACCCTTTGTTCGGCGGTGCTGGCCTTGGAGATCACCGCCGCCGACTCCTCCGGCGAGCGCCCGGCGGCGATCAGCTGGCCGGCGATGCGATCGAGATGCTTGAGCGCCATGTAAAAGACGATCACCGGCACCGCCTTGGCCAGCGCCGGCCAGTCCACCGAATCCGGCACCTCGCCGGAGGAATCGTGGCCGGTGACGAAGGCGATGGCCGAATTGGTCTCCCGCGAGGTGGCGGGGATGCCGGCATAGGCGAGGCCGCCGACCCCCGAGGTGATGCCCGGCACCACGCGGAACGGCACGCCGGCCGCCACCAGGGCCATCGCCTCCTCGGCGCCGCGGCCGAAGACGAAGGGATCGCCGCCTTTCAGGCGCAGCACCCGCAGGCCCCGGCCGGCCAGCTGGATCAGCTGGTCGGAAATATCCGGCTGGCGCGGCGACGGCTTGCCGCCGCGCTTGCCGGCGAAGTGGCGGCTGGCCAGGGGATTGGCGAGGTCGAGGACGCGGGGATCGACCAGCGCGTCATAGACCACCGCGTCGGCCTGGCGAAGCGCCTGCAGCGCCAGCAGAGAGATCAGTCCCGGATCGCCGGGACCGGCGCCGACCAGCCAGACATGGCCGGGCTGCAGGTCGGGCAAAGTGAGGGGCAGCGTGTTCATGGCCGGGGACTATACCGATTCGGCGCCCGCTGGTACACTCTCCACGCCCCCATCAAGGACATGTCTTGGACAAGACCCTGCGCAAAGGATGGACCACCGGCGCCTGTGCCGCGGCGGCCGCCAAGGCGGCCTGGACGGCGCTGGCCACCGGCGCCTTCGAAGATCCGGTGACCATCCTGCTGC
>DUZF01000008.1 GCA_013349665.1 Rhodospirillaceae bacterium
CCCGGCAAGGTCTTTCCGCTGCTGCACCGCTGCGCCGAACTGGGGCGCATGCATGTCCATGGTGGCCGCCTGCCGTTCCCCGGCATCGAGAGGTTCTGACCATGCTGATCGACGCCACCGACGAGCGGATGGTCGCCGAGGCGGTGGCCGAGGCGGCCGCCGGCGGTCTCGGCCTGGCGGTCGAGGGGAACGCCAGCAAGGCGGCGCTCGGGCGGCCGATGACGACGGCGCGCCGGCTGCGCCTGGGCGGTCTGTCGGGCATCGTCGCCTATGAGCCGGAAGAGCTGGTGCTGACCGCCCGGGCCGGCACGCCGCTGGCCGAGATCGAGGCGGCGCTGGCCGGCCGGCGCCAGCATCTGGCCTTCGAGCCGCGCGACCTCGGGCCGCTGCTGGGCGGCGCAGGCCTGCCGCAGACGCTGGGTGGCGTGGTCGCCTGCGGCCTGGCCGGACCCCGGCGCTGTGTCGGCGGCGCGGTGCGCGACCATGTCCTCGGGATCACCGCGGTCAACGGGCTGGGCGAGCTGTTCAAGGCCGGCGGCAAGGTGGTGAAGAACGTCACCGGCTATGACCTGGTCAAGCTGCTGACCGGGTCCTTCGGCACGCTGGCGGTGTTCACCGAGATCACCGTCAAAGTGCTGCCGGCCCCGGAAACCGAGGAGACGGTGGTCTTTCCCGGCCGCGATGCCACCGCCGCCGTGGCGCTGATGGCCGGCGCCCTGGGCGGCCCGGTGGAACCGTCGGCGGCGGCCTGGCTGGACGGCGGGGTCTGCCTGCGCCTCGATGGCTTCGCCGCCTCGGTGGCGGCGCGCCGCCGCCGTCTGTTCGCCGACTGCGGCGAGGGAGAGCTGCTGGAGGCCGCCGCCAGCCGCCGCCTGTGGCAGGACATCGCCGGCGTGGCGCCGTTCGTCGGGCGGCCGGGCCGGGCGGTGTGGCGGCTGACCCAGCGGCCGTCGGACGCGCCGGCGCTGCTGCGGCGCCTGGCGATGGTGGAGGGGGCGGAGGCGTTTCTCGACTGGGGCGGCGCCCTGGCCTGGCTCAGCCTGCCGACCGGCGACGATGGCGGCGCGGCGACGGTGCGCCAGGCCGTTGCGGCCGGCGGCCAGGCCTGGCTGGTGGCGGCGCCGGAGGCCATCCGCGCCGTCCAACCGGTGTTCCCGCCGCTGCCGGCGCCGCTGGCGGGGCTGGAAGCCCGCGTCAAGGCGGCCTTCGATCCGCGCGGGATCCTCAATCCCGGCCGGATGCGGGGCTGATCATGCAGACCCGCTTCACCTCCGAGCAAAGCCGCGATCCGGTCATCCGCCAGGCCGATGCCATCCTGCGCAAATGCGTGCATTGCGGCTTCTGCACCGCCACCTGTCCGACCTATGTGCTGCGCGGCGACGAACTGGACAGTCCGCGCGGGCGCATTTACCTGATCAAAGGCATGCATGAGGAGGGGGGATCGGTATCGGCCGCGGCGGTCAAACATATCGACCGTTGCCTGGGATGCCTGTCCTGCATGACCACCTGCCCGTCGGGAGTCGACTACATGCATCTGGTCGACGCCGCCCGCCTGCGCATCGAGGCGGCCGGCGGTGCCCGGCCGTGGCACCAGCAGGCGCTGCGACTGCTGGTGGGGCGGCTGACCACCAGCCGCCGCTGGTTCCGCCTGGGGCTCCGCCTTGGTGCCCTGGCCAGGCCATGGCGGCGGTTGCTGCCCTCCGCCCTGCGTCCGCTGCTGGCGCTGGTCCCCGATCGGCTGCCGGCGCCGTCGCCGTCGCTGCGGGCGCAGGAGTTTCCCGCCGAGGGGCCTCGGCGCCATCGCGTCGCCCTGCTGACCGGCTGCGTGCAGGCGGTTCTCGATCGCCAGATCCTGGAGTCGACCATCCGCCTGCTGACCCGTCACGGCTGTGCCGTGGTGGTGGCCGAGGGCGCCGGATGCTGCGGTGCGCTGACCCACCATCTGGGCCAGGAGGCGCATGCGCGGGGCAAGGCGGCCGCCGCCATCGAGGCCTGGTGGCGGCTGACCGCCGAGGGCGGCGGCGACGGTCTGGACGCGGTGGTGATCAACACCTCCGGCTGCGGCACCACCATCAAGGATTACGGCCGGATGTTCGCCGGCACGGCGCTGGCCGCCAAGGCGGAGACCATCGCCGGGCTGGCCCGGGACGTCAGCGAATGGATGGCCGGGCTGGGTCCGCTGGCGCCGGTGATCGCCACCGGGCAGCGGGTAGCCTATCATTCGCCCTGTTCGCTGCAGCATGGCCAGCGGGTCCGCGACCAGCCGCGCAATCTGCTCAAACAGGCCGGCTTCACCCTGCTGGAGGTGCCGGAAGGACATCTCTGCTGCGGCTCGGCCGGCGTCTACAACCTGCTGCAGCCGGATCTGGCCGGGCGTCTGCGCGACCGCAAACTGGCCCATATCGACGGGCTGCAGCCGGAGCTTATCGCCACCGGCAATCTCGGCTGCATGATCCAGTTGGGCAGCGGCACCGGGATCCCGGTGGTGCATACGGTGCAGCTTCTCGACTGGGCCACCGGCGGCCCGCGGCCGTGGCAGAGCACCGTCTGATCGGGCGATTTCCCGCTATCGGCCACCGCTTGTAAATAGAATGTATACCCTGGTCAATTACCCACACGTATATTAGGTTTTTATAAGGAGGAACGTCCGCCGGACCAACCGGCGGCAAGTCAGGGGCAGCCTTTTCGATGGAACCGTCCGGCCGATGGCGCAACGTCTTCGGATTTAAGGCCACGCTGTGCATGACCACCTGTCTGTCGGTTGCCGGCGGACAGGCATGGGCTGGTCCGTCCGGCGCCCAGATCGTGGCCGGCCAGGTCAATATTTCGGCCGCCGCCCAGACCACCATCATCCAGCAGAACAGCAGCAAGGCGATCATCAACTGGCAGGACTTCTCGCTGGGCCGCAACGAGACCCTGAACTTCAAGCAGCCCGACGCCAAGGCCATAGCCCTCAACCGCGTCACCGGGACGCAAGCCTCGTCGCTGCAGGGCACTGTCGCCGCCAACGGGCAGGTGTGGATCATCAACCCCAATGGCGTGTTGTTCGGCGCCGGGTCGCAGGTCAATGTCGCCGGGCTGATCGCCACCACCGCCGACATCGCCGACCAGGACTTCCTGGCCGGCAATTACAGCTTCGGCAAGCCCTCGCCCAACCGCGACGCGGCCATCGCCAATTGGGGGCGCATCCAGGCGGCCGAGGGCAGCTATGCGGTCCTCGCCGGAGGCCAGGTCAACAATGCCGGTACGGTCACCGCGACCCTGGGCAGCGTGGTGGTGGGTGGGACCAAAACTTTCGCCGTCGATTTCCACGGCGACAAGCTGTTGTCCTTCGCCGTCACCGGACCTGCCGATCAGGCGGGATCCGAGGTCACTAACAGCGGCACCCTGGCCGCCGATGGCGGCCTGGTACAGATGACGGCGCGGGCCGCCGGGGCGGTGATCGACAGCGTCGTCAACACCAGCGGCGTCATCCATGCCAACAGCGTGTCGGTGATCAATGGCCGGGTGATCCTGGACGGCGGCGACGGCAGCCTGACCATCGGCGGCAGCATCAGTGCGACAGGCAAGAACCTCGGTGAGACCGGCGGCACCATCACCGCCACCGGCGGCAAGACGAAGGTAGCGGACGGCGCGGTCCTCGATGCCTCCGGCGAGGCCGGCGGCGGGACCATCGAGACCTCGGGGCATCTGCTGACGGTGGGCGCGGCCAAGGTCAATACCGGCTCAGCCCATGGCAAATCGGGCAGTTGGCTGCTTGATCCTTATGATCTGACCATCGATGCCACCGCCGCAGCGGCCATCAACGGCGCGCTCGGCAGCGGCGGCGTCACCTTGCAGACCACGGCGGGCAGTGCCACCACAGCTTACGGCGGCACCGCCAGTTCCAGCGGCAGTGGCGACATCATCATCGGCTCGCCCATAACCTGGTCGAGCAACCAGACGCTGACGCTGGACGCCTATCACAGCGTGCTGGTCAACGCCAATATCACCGCCAGCGGCAATACCGCCGGGCTGACGGTGAAGACCAATGACGGCGGCAGCGGCGGCAATCTGCTGACCGGGGCGGGTGCATCAGTGACCCTGTCGGGTACCAGTCCGACGCTGACCATCAATAGCCAGGCCTATACCCTGGTCAAGACACCAGCGGACCTCCAGGCCATGGGCACCAGCGGCCTTTACGCCCTGGCCGGCAATATCGACATGACCGGGTTCGGCAATTTCACGCCAATCGGGTTTGGCGGTGGCAACAACGGCTACCCGACTGAATTCACCGGCACGTTTAACGGGCTGGGACACACGATTTTAAACCTCGTCATCTACAATACCTCAGCCCGATTCCTGGGCTTTTTCAGTGTCATCGCAAGTCCGGGCATTGTCACGAATGTCGGCTTGGTCGGCGGCAGCCTGACGGGGGGCAGCAGTTCACAATTTGGCATTCTGGCCGGCAGCAATGGCGGCACAATCAACAATGCCTATGCTAATGGCTCGGTGAGTGGCGGGGGTGGTCCCTATGCCAGCTGTTGGGGTGGTTTGGCCGGCCAGAATGACGGTACCATATGGGGAAGCTACGCGACTGGAACGGTCAGCGGAAGTGGCTCCAACCTCGGTGGACTGGTCGGGCTCAATAACGGCACGATCCTGTCCAGCTATGCCACCGGATCAGTAACTGGCAACAGTTACATCGGCGGCCTGGTCGGAAATGCCCCCGTGGGCTTGATCTCTTCCAGCCATGCCATCGGGGCTGTCAGCGGCACCGGATGGATTGGCGGGCTGGCTGGTCAAAATTCAGGCATCGTGTCGGGCAGCTATGCCACTGGGACAGTCAGCGGCAGCTCTAAAGTCGGCGGGCTTGCCGGGGTATCGTATGGGCCCATCTCTTCCAGCTACGCCACGGGGGCGGTAAGCGGCGGTGATCTCGCCGGCGGCCTTGTGGGTGACCTGAACAGCGGCACGATTTCGTCCAGCTATGCCAGCGGCAGTGTCAGCAGCTCCGGCATTGTCGGCGGGTTGGTGGGAGGAAACGGCGGCATCATAACGTCGAGCTATTGGGACAAAACGAGTAGCGGACAGACGGTCGGGAGCGGAAATGGATCGACTTCCGGCATGACCGGATGGACCGGCCCGCCGGGCAGTCTCCCCAGTGGATTCGCATCTTCTGTCTGGGGGATTCAGTCCGGATACAACGGCGGTTACCCGTTCCTCTATACCACCAGCAGCGGCGGCGCCATCGTCATCGGTAACGTCAGTGTGTTGGAATCCGTCAATGCCAACCCGAACCTGTCAGGCAGCTATACTCTGGCAGCCAATCTCGATCTAACCGGATTTACCTGGAACCCGATTGGTTCCTCCGGCACCCCTTTTACCGGCATCTTCAACGGCGGCGGCTATACAATCAGCGGCCTGACCATTAACCAACCGGCTAACAACTATATCGGGTTGTTCGGATACAATTCCGGAACCATCAGAAATCTGGCTCTGACCGGGGAGGTGATCACCGGAGGCTGGTGGGTCGGTGGATTGGCCGGGGCCAATACCGGCACAATCCAGTCCAGTTACGCCACCGGATCGGTCAGCGGCGGCAAACATATCGGCGGATTGGCGGGCGACAACTCCGCCGGAACGATTCTATCCAGCTATGCCGCCGGTACGGTCAGTGGCGTCATGTTTGTCGGCGGTGTGGTGGGCGCCAATTCAGGCCTGATCTCGGCGAGCTATGCCACCGCCGCCGTGACCGGCGGCAACGGTGTTGCCTATATCGGTGGCCTGGTCGGGAACAATGGCGGCACGGTGGCAAACAGCTATGCCACCGGGTCCGTTTCCGCCGGCGACGGGGCCTCCTATGATATCGGTGGTCTGGTAGGACAGAGTTCTACCGGCACTGTCTCGTCGAGCTACGCCACCGGGCCCGTTACTGCCGGCAGCGGGACCTATAACATCGGCGGCCTGGCCGGTAATATCGTTTATGGCAGCACGATCTCGTCGAGTTACGCCACCGGGGCGGTTTCGGCTGGCAGCGGCGCCACCAATATCGGCGGACTGGTCGGGCTGATTTCCAGCAATAGCCCGGCCTCCATGGTGACCAGCAGCTACGCCACGGGATCCGTAACAGCCGGCAGCGGCAGTTCCTCCGTCGGCGGATTGGCGGGTTACAGCGCAGGCGCGATATCGTCGAGCTACGCCACCGGATCTGTAGCCGCCGGTAGCGGCGCGACCTATATTGGCGGGCTGGTTGGCGGCAACGGAAGCGGGGGCCTGGCAGCGTACAGCTATGCCACCGGAACCGTCTCCGCTACCAACGGCGGTTCGGCGGTCGGCGGGCTCATTGGCGAGAATGATGGCGTAGCGTCCTCCAGCTATGCCACCGGCGGCGTAGCCAGCGGCACATCGACCTTGGCGGCCATCGGCACCAATACCGGCACCGCCACATCTGTCGGCATGCTGAGCTATACCAACAGCTTCAGCCAATCCAGATACTCCGGCTGGAGCTTCGCCACCACGCCGACCAACGGCATCTGGTACATGGTCGATGGCTACACCCGGCCGATCCTGGCCAGTGAATATTCGACCACCATTACCAACGCGCACCAGTTGGAACTGGCCAACCTCGCCATGGGGGCCAGCTATACCCTGGGCAGCAACATTAGCATGGCCGAGCTGTCGCAAGCCTCCGGCGCCTGGAACAGCGCCACCGGCTTTGCGCCGATTGGCTCCTCTGGCTCGCACTTTACAGGCACTTTTGACGGTAGCGGCTATACCATCAATGGGCTGACCATCAACCTGCCGGCCAACTCCAATGTAGGGTTCATCGGATACAATTCCGGAACCATCAAGAACCTCACGCTGACCGGGGTATCGATCAACGGAAGCTGGTATATCGGAGGACTGCTCGGATACAACGCGGGCGGAGCGATTTCCTCCAGCTACGCCACCGGATCGGTCGGCGGCCTAAACCAAGTCGGAGGACTGGTCGGGTACAATAGCGGGAGTATCGCTGCCAGTTCTGTGGCCGGGACAATCACCGGGTCTTTAGGCGGGCCTGTATTTGTCGGCGGGTTGGTCGGGCTCAACGCGGGCACGATAGCGTCGAGCTACGCCACCGGTTCCGTTACCACCGGTACCGGCGCGACCTATATCGGTGGGCTGGTGGGGTGGAATAACAGCGGCATGATCTCGTCGAGTTACGCCACCGGCCCGGTCAGTTGCGGCAGCAACTCAAACGATATCGGCGGGCTGGTGGGAATGAACCAATACGGCACGATCTTGTCGAGCCATGCCAGCGGGTCCGTCTATGTCGGCAGCGGCGCCGGTAATATCGGCGGACTGGTGGGGGTCGGCCTCTACGTTGGCACAGTGTTGTCGAGTTACGCCACGGGTTCTGTTTCGGCCGACAACGGTGCCATAAATATCGGCGGACTGGTTGGGTTCAATTCCAGCAACACCCAGGGGGGCGCCACGATCTCGAACAGCTATGCCACTGGATCCGTGGCCGCCGGCAACGGCAGCACCAACGTCGGCGGGCTGACAGGGGCCAACGCAGGCCCGATATCATCAAGCTACGCTACTGGGTCCGTGACCGTCGGCAGCGGAAGCCAATACATCGGCGGACTGGTGGGGGCCAGCAGCGACGCAATAAAATCCAGTTACGCCACCGGGTCCATCGCCGCCAGCCCCGGTGTCACGGCAGTCGGTGGGCTAGTCGGTGGAAACTCTGGTAACGTTTCATCTAGCTACTGGGATAAGACGACATCCGGCCAAGTGACCAGCTCCGGCGGAACCGGAGTCGCCACGACGGCCGACTGGCTGGCCCTCAATCTGGCGGCGAACAGCAATTGGAACGGCGGCGCCTGGACCTTCATTTCCGGCCATCCCTATCCCCTGTTGTCGGCCTTCCCCTACGTCACCGTCAGCATCGCGCCGGCCAGCAAGACATACGGGCAGGCCAACCCGGCCTTTTCAGCCAATATTGTAAGCGCGTCGGATGGCAGCGGCAACGGCTCGACCTCTGGCTTGGTTCTGTCATCGCCGGCCAGCACTTCTTCGCCGGTGGGCAGTTACGGCATCTATGCCAGCGGCAGCCCGGCCGGCGGCTATCAGTTGGATTATGTGCCGGGCACCCTAACGGTGGGCGCGGCACTTCTGAACCTGGGGATCACCGCCACCGACCTGTCCAAAACATATGGTACGGCGATCACTCTATCCTCCTCGGCTTTCACCACCTCGGGCCTGACCGGAAGTGACAGCGTCACCGGGGTGACCTTGACCTCGGCCGGGACACCCGCCTCGGCCGGCACCGGCACCTACTCGATCATCCCGTCGTCGGCCACCGGTCCGGGGCTCGGCAATTACACCATCACCTACACCAACGGCACGCTGACGGTGAACAAGGCGCCGCTGGCCCTCTCCGCCGGCCGGGTCTATGACGGCACCACCAGCTTCGCCGCCAGCCTGTTCACCGCCGGCAATCTGGTCAACGGTGATTGCGCCGGCGGGCTGGTGGCCTGCGGCCTTTCCGGCAGCGCCAGTGCCGCCAGCAAGAATGTCAGCGCCGGCGCCCAATCCCTGACCCTGACCGGCTTGAGCCTGACCAACGCCAATTACACCCTGAGCGGCGCCAGCGGTACCGGCAGCATCACCGCCCAGACGATTACCTATACCGCGCCTTTTGTCAGCAAGACCTATGACGGCACCACCTCGGCCACCGGCACACCCGCCGTCACCTCGGGGGCGTTGGTCTCCGGTGACGCCCTGTCTTCCTCCACCCTGGCCTTCAGTGATCCTCACGCTGGCAGCGGTACCAAGACGGTGGCTCTGACCGGGGTGGTCATCAAGGACGCCGGTGGCTCCGGCAACGACATGAGCGGCAATTACAGCGTCACCGCCGTCGCCAACACCGTCAGCACCATTCTGCCTCAGACGCTGACCATCACCTGACCAACACCGGGGTGACCAAGACCTATGACGGCACCACCAATGCGCCGAACGGATTCCCGCCAAGTTATAACCTCTCTGGCTTTGTCAGCGGTGATACGGCGGCAGTAATCACCAATGGGGGCTCCGCCTTTGACAGCGCCCATGTCGCCGGCGCGACCCGGCTTACGGTGTCGGGCCTGGGAATTTACCAGATCACCGGCAACAGAGGCTCCCTGGCCGGCGACTATGTCCTGGATGCCACCAGCAAATATGTCCCGGCCACCATCACCGCCAAGACGCTGACGGTGGGCGGCCTGTCCGTTCCCTCGAGCAAGACCTATGACGGTTCCCTTGCCGCCACGGTAAGCGGCAGCGGCAGCCTGGCCACCGCCGAGGCGCCGGGAAGCGGCACGGCAAGCGACGGCAAGCCCTATAGCGGCGATGTGGTGAGCCTCAGCGGTACCGCCACCGGCACCTATGACTTCAAGACCGTGGCCAATGCGACGACGGTGGTCTTCGGCGGGCTGACCTCGTCCAACAGCGACTACACCCTGTCCTTGGGCAGCCAGGCGGCGACCATCGCCGCCAAGCCGCTGACTTGGAGCGTCAGCGATACCACCGCCACCGCCGGCACCGTGCCGGCGGCGGGAACACCCAGTTTGACCGGAGTGGTGGGGTCGGACACGGTGGCCGCCAGCGTGGCGGTCTATGACGGCTCCAACAATCCGGTGACCCTGTCGTCCTCGGTGGCGGCCGGCAGCTATACCCAGAAGGTTGCCGCCCTCAGCGGTGCCGACGCCGGGAATTATTCGATCGCCGCCAGCGGCAACACGCCGGGAACGTTGACGATATCCGCTACTCCGGCACCGACTCCGGCCGTGACACAGGCTGTAACCCAGGCGCCGACGCAGGCACCAACGGCAGCGCCGACAGCGGCGCCGACAGCAGCACCCACAGAGGCCCCCACTCCGGCACCAACGCCAGCGCCGACGGTCGCCCCCACGTCCGCCCCAACACCAGCACCGACAGCGGCGCCGACCTCCGCGTCTCTGGAAACGCTGCTGGCGATGCTGACCACGCCCAGCGGCGATGTGGTCTTCGGCCCCAAGGCCTATGTTCCCCTGGATACCAGCCAGACGGTGGCGTTGTTGTCCCAGGTCAAGGTCAGCGCCGACACCCTGGCCAGCGGCGCGCAAAGCAACAGCGCCCTGGCCGAGGTCAACAACAGCATCCAGCAGGCGGTGAAGTCGGCGGCGGTCCCCACCGAAACCACCACCAAGACCCCGGCCGCTTCCGAGCCGGTCCTCGCCGGGGTGACCGGCGGCGCCACCATCGCCGGATCGGCGGCCAGCCTGTCGGTCGCCGCTCCGGCGGCTCTGCCCAGCAGCCTGTCGACACTGACCACTCCGTCCGTCGTCGCGGCGGCGGCTCCGTCCTTTGTCTCCGCCGTGGCGACGGCCTTCGCCACCGGGCAAAGCACCGTCAGCGTCGGCGGCACGACCATCTCCATCGCCTCGGCCAGCCCGGCGGCGGCGCCCAAGACCGTCGAGGCGACCGATACCGGCGGCTCGGTGTTCAGTGCCATCAGTTCGAACAGCCAGGCTGCCGCAACCGAGACTGTAACGACCACCACCACGCCGACCGCCGCACCCCCGTCAGCCGCCGTCACCGCCACGGCTTTGACGGCCGGCGCCAAACCGCTGGGCGCCAGCGGCGGCGGCCAGGCGCCGGCCGCCGGCCCCGCCGACTCCGGTGACCGCGCCATGGCGGTGTTGTCCGCGCCGCCGCCGGTCAAACCGGTGACCCATGCCCTGCCGGCCCAGCCCAAGGTCCGTAGCGCCGTGGTCCCCGGCCTGGTCGATCAGGTGCAGACGCCCAAGGTCGCCAGGCCGGGGGTGCCCGGGATCGCCGGGAATTTCTCGTCCTCGGGGAATGCCGGCCGATGGTAGCGCGCGCCACCGCGCCCGCCATTTCGGAGAAAGCGGCGGCAAACACCGGCAGGGAGAGCTTGTGAAGCATTGTCTTTCAGTGGCACCGGCGTCCTGAGCCTGTGAAAAAAATAGTGGCACCGGCCTCCGCGCCGGTGTTTCGGCGGAGCCGAAAACCAAGTGTTTCCGCCGCTTTGCGGCGGAGTCCGGCAGGGACGCCGGACCCACTGGAGAACAATTAATTCACAGGCTCTCCCTGCCGGTTATTGGCGCAAAGCGGCCGAAACACCGGCGCGGAGGCCGGTGCCACTATTTTTACAGGCTCGGTGACGCCGGGGTCGCGCAGGCTGGAGGGAACAGGGTCGTCAGGCGCGGACGCTTTGCAAAAAGCGCGTGACCTCCTGTTTGAGGGCATCGCCTTGCGCCGCCAATTCGCAGGCCGCGCGGTTAATTTGTTCCGCTTCGGCGCCGGTATCCCGTGAGGCATTTTCGACGACACCGATATTTCGCGAAACCTCCTGCGTGCCATGCGCGGCTTGCTCGACGCTGCGAGCGATCTCTTGCGTCACCGCCGTCTGCTGTTGGACCGCCGCCGCAACGGTCGAGCCGATGATGTTGACCTCGGAAATTACCTGGGAAATTGACTCGATTGCCTGCACGGCCTCTTTGGTTCCACTTTGGATGCCGGCGATTTTCGAAGAAATTTCTTCCGTCGCCTTGGCCGTCTGGTTCGCCAAATTCTTCACTTCCTGCGCGACCACGGCAAAGCCTTTGCCGGCTTCTCCGGCTCTGGCCGCCTCGATCGTGGCATTCAGGGCGAGCAGATTTGTCTGGCTGGCGATACTGTTGATCAGAGACACGATTTCGCTGATCCCGGAAACATTTTCGGCCAGGCGCAGCACAAGCTCGGAGGTGTGCTTGGCCTCCTGATCAGCTTGTTCGGCGACAGTCTGCGACCTCTCCATCTGTCCGGCTATTTCATTGATGGAGGCGGACAGTTCCTCGGTGGCCGATGCCACCGTCGAGACATTGACCGAGGCCTGCTCGGCGGCTGAGGAAACGCTAGTGGCCTGAACGCTGGTATTGATCGCGTTTACGGCGAGTTGCTTTGATGATGACTGCAATTGGGTCGCGGAGGTGCTGACAGAACTGACAACGCCGCCGACATGTGCCTCAAAGTCATTCGCCAAGGCTGCCAATGTTCGGCGACGGTCTTCCGCCGCAGTTAACTCGGCGATCTCGCGCTCTTTTTTCATGCGCTCGATGGCCTGGGCGTTTTCTTTGAATACCTGAACCGATCTGATCATCGAGCCGATCTCGTCGTTGCGATCGCCGCCGGCCAGAGTCCTGTCCCAATCACCGTCAACCATGGCATGCATGGTCTCGGTTACCCGAATGATGGGACGGGAGACACTTCGATTGGAAATCACCGCCAAGGAGATGCTGATGCCTGATAATATTATTGCAATTATTGATCCATAGAGAACGTAATCATATCTTGTTTTATCGAATACAGCATCGGCTTGGCGAGCCGATGCGGCAAACTTAACGCGGAGAGTATTAAAATTATCCCACATTATTTTTACAGGAGCATCAATATTTCCGTCCAATTCTCTGACTTTGTCGCTAATGTCGTTAGATGTGCGCAGAATGGGGAGCATTTCCCCTTCAAATATTTTAACAATTTGATTGTAGGCGCTTCTTGAGGTCTCGAAGATCGCTTTGTCTTCCGCCGTTTCAACGAGCAGCGCCACTTCCTTCAATTGAGCTTCGGCTGACGATTTCGTCTGCGCCCAGTCCCGGTCGGTATTGGAGAGTTCTCGATTGATCTCGGCATCTGCGATGATCTGATAAAGCTTGTTGCCAATGCCTGTGGCGTCGGAGACGACCAACGCGTTTCTCGCGGCATCGGCGCCTTCATCCTGGATGGTTCCGAGGCGGTTGTTGGCGATGACGGCCCCGACGAGGAGGGTGGCGATCGCAAAGACCGAGGCGGTCAAGCCCAGGCTCAGTTTGGCTTCAATTTTCATTCCAACACCATCCACACCAATCAGGGGTCGCAGCCGATAAACCAAGGGAGAGCATCTGTGGGCAAAAAATATCCGATAAAGCACCAAATTTAAAGTAATAATAAGTCGCGAGTTTCGCAGGGCGCATAATGTTCATCGAGCTGCGGAAAGGCGATCATTGCCGTGGGCTAATGTACGATAGGTTGTGATGCCGAATTAAGGCGTTTTCAAAAGTAGATCCCTATGCGCAATATGGTTTAAGTCTTCTCGCTCACAGTAGAAGTTTGTTCCGCATGCCGGTGATCAGCTCAGTGCGGTGGTTCAAACGGCCGGTCATGTTCGGTCTGGCCGCGCTGGGCATCGTCCTGGCGCTGATTGTCCTGCTGTCCTTCGAACTGCGGCACAGCTACGACCGCGAGGTCGATTACGCCACCGAAGTCACCGGGGCTCTGGCCAAGACCCTGGAGCAGCAGCTTCTGGCGTCGATGGGCCAGATCGACCTGCTGGAGCAGGAAGCCGCCGTCCAATACGCCGCCCATCGATCGGGTACCGGGTTGCCGGCGAAAGACATGAACGCCATGTTGGCCCGTCATCTGGCCCGGGTTCCCGGACTGCTGAGTCTGCGGCTGATCAATGAAAAAGGCGATTATGTCTTCGATGCCAGCGGAACCCCGTCTTCCGCCAATGTCGGTGACCGCCGCTATTTCCGCGTCCACCAGGAGAGCCCGTCCGTCGGACTTTTTCCCGAGGGTCCGCTGTTTTCCCGGGTAGTCAGTCAGTGGACGCTGACCTTCAGCCGCGGCGTCCGCGGTCCCGACAACCGTTTCCTCGGCATCGTGCAGAGTTCAATCCAGACCGACGCCCTGGCCGGCGCTTTCGACGACTTGGGCCTGAGCGGCACCGACAGCGTCACCCTGCTCAGCGGCGAAGGGCTCCTGGTGGCCAGGTTTCCCAACCTGCCCGACGTCATCGGCAAGCCGTCGATTTCTGAAAAACTCAAGGGATTTATCGACGGAAAGGTGAGGGACGCCGTCTATTCGGCGCCCAGCGGCGCCGACGGCAGGAACCGGCTTTACACCTTGCGCCGCATCGGCGGCCACCCGTTCTATGTGCTGGTGGGCATCTCCTATGACACGATCCTCGACGGATGGCGGCGCACCGCCACCGTTTACGGAGGGCTGTCGGCCATTCTGCTGCTGGGCGCGGCGCTGTTGACGGTCCGCACCATCAAACGCTACGGCTCGACAGTCCGCCAGGCCGAGGAGCAGCGCCGCCTGACCGCCGAGGTGTTCGCCAGTTCCCTGGAAGGTTTCATCGTCTGCGATCTTGACGGGCGCATCATCAGCGCCAATCGGGCCGTGGGCGACATTACCGGCTATGCGGTCGATGACGTCATCGGCCAGACCCCGGCAATCTTCAAATCCGGAGTCCACGACAAGGAGTTTTACCGGGCCTTCTGGGACAGCCTGAACAGCAAGGGGCGTTGGCAGGGCGAAATCTGGAACCGCCGCAAGTCCGGCGACATCTTCCCCGAATGGCTGTCGGTCAGCGTGGTTAACGACGAACAGGGTCAACCGCTGCGCTATGTCGCCGTCTACACGGATATTTCCGAAACCAAGGCGGTTCAGCAGCAACTCGAGTTTTTCAACAGCGAACTGCTGCGTCTCGCCGAGGTGATGGCTCACCACCTGCAGGAGCCCGTGCGCATCGTCATCGTCTATTGTCAGTTGCTGAAACACGCATTGGAGGGGCAGGCCCTGTCCGCCGAGGTCTCCGGTCCCCTGGCCATGATCGAACAGCAAACCAAAAAATTGCGGGCATTGATCCGCGACATCCAGCGTTACCTGGCGGTTGCCGAACCGGTGGGCAAGGTTGCCCCCCTGTGCCTGTCGGACGCGGTGGACCTGGCGATTGCCCGGCGGGAGAAGACACTTCGAGAGATCGGGGCGACAGTGACGGTCCAACCGGATCTGCCGTCGGTGTCCGTCGATCGCGGGCGCCTGGTGGACATGTTTGACGCGGTCTTCGACAATTCCATCCGCTATCGGCGGCCGGACCAACCGCTGGTCATCAGCCTGCGCGCCGAGACCAAGGGGCGGCGGGTAACGCTGCGCGTCGCCGACAATGGGATCGGCATCGAACCGCAATACCGCGACCGGGTGTTCCGGGTGTTCGAGCGGGTGGATCAGACACCGGACTCCGAGGGAACCGGCATCGGGCTGGCGATCGTGCGCCGTGTCGTCGAGCATTGTGGCGGGCGGGTATGGATCGAGGATACCCCGGACGGCGGAACGACGCTGGGTCTCGACCTGCCGGCGGCATGAGGGCAGTCACCCGCCTGTGTTCACGCCGATTGCAATTCACCTTTCCGTCCGTTGATGGCCCTGACGATTCCCGCATGCAGTTGTTTCAGGGAAAATGGCTTCTCCATGAACAGGTCGGCCCCGGCTGCGTAGGCGGCGGCTTCGGAGTCCTTGCTGGCCTGCCCCGTCAGCAGAATGATGGGAGTCTGCGGATCGATACCGTCGATGCCGGCGCGGATGCGCCGCGTGCACTCCATGCCGTCCATGACATCCATCACCCAATCCATGATGACGATATCGGCACCCCAAGACTTGATCAGGTCAATGGCGACGGCGCCGTTCTCCGCTTCGATGATGTCGCCGATCCCGGTTGCATTCAGCGCCATATGGATCAGGCCGCGCATCTGGGCGGAGTCCTCAACGATCACCGCACGTTTCTTCTTATCGTTCATGGGGCTGTCCTGCTCTGGTGTCCGATGTTGATTATCTATGGATAAGCAAAGTGCCAGTACCCCAAAATAGGAGGTGTCGCCGGATTATCCAAAATATTCCGAGGATCCCGGCTACACAGGCGCTGTATTCGGCAGTTCCATCAGGAAGATCGATCCACCACCGGTGGCGTCCTCTATCCAGATACGGCCGCCGTGATGTTCGACAATCTTCTTGCAGATCGCCAGGCCGATCCCGGTTCCCTCATAGGAGCCCTTGGGGACCAGACGCTGAAAAATGCGGAAGGCCCGTTCCCTTTGGCCTTCCGGAATGCCGATGCCGTTGTCTTGGACCCATACCACCCATCTGTCGCCTTTTTCGCCAAAGCCGATTTCAATTTCCGGCTTTTTATCCGGTCTCTGATACTTGATGGCGTTGCCGATCAGATTTTGAAACAGCCGGCACAATTCCGCCTTGTCGCCGCGGATTTTGGGCAATCCTTCGGCGACGGAAATCTTCGCGCCCGCCTCGGTGACGGTCGTATTTAGATTGAGGAGGCTCTCCGCCACGATGTCAGCCAAGGAAACGGAACGGAAGGATTCGGTTTGACGGCCGCAGCGGGAATACTCCAGCAAACCAAGAATCAACGCATCCATCCGTCTGGCGCCATTGACGGCAAATTCGATATATTCCTGTTGTTCCTCGCTCAGCTGGCTGTTCAGCTGCTTGGAGATCAATGTCAGATAGCTGGTGACCATGCGCAGCGGTTGACGCAGGTCATGCGAGGCCACATAGGCGAACTGCTCAAGCTCGGCATTGACGTTTTTCAAATGCTTCGCCTGCTCAACAAGCATTGAATTCGTGTTGGAAATATATTCTTCGGTTTTCTTCCTCTCGGTTATATCAAGATTAACCCCAATTAACTTTGACACATTGCCAGACGCGTCGTATTCGGCGCTGCCCTTGGTTAACAGCCAGCGGGTCTCGCCGCTGTCGAGGATCAGGCGAAGCTCAACCTCGAATTCTTTCTGTTCACGAAGAGCGTTCCATGCCGCGTCAATTAATGGAACGTCTTCCGGGTTTACCCGCCTTCGCCACCCCTCGTTGGAAGGCACTTCGTCATCTGTTGCGCCGTAAAGTTTTCGAGCCTCCGGCGACCAATAATTTCGTTTGTTGACGATGTCCCACTCCCAAACACCGACATGAGCCGCTTCTTGCGCCAATCGCGAGCGTTCTTCGCTTTTCTTTAACGCCAGCTCCGCCTGTTTGCGTTCGGTGATGTCTGTATGGACCCCGATCATCCGGGTGGCCCGATGGTCGGCATCCCATTCGACAATCTTGCCGATGGAGTGGATCCACTTCCAATCGCCCGATCGCGTTTGGCGACGGAATTCCGTGGTTCCCGGCCCGCCATTTTCGATACAGGCGCGAAAAACCGCGGTGGCTCCGTCCCGATCCTCCGGGTGAATATGAGCAAGCCAATTTGGGACGTCCGCTTCAAATCCATCCGGGTCATAGCCGATAATGCGGGCATATTCCGGGCTGATGGTGACCTTGCCGCTGCGCAGGTCGACGTCGAACCACCCCTGGTTTGCCGCGTCCAAAGCCAGTCGCAGCCGTTGCTCGCTCAAGGCCAAGGCCGTTTCGACCTTCTTGCGATCGGTCAGATAGGCCCAGCCGGCGATCAGCCCGACGGCGAACAACACGAGGGTAACGATCAGCGTAAGGGGTTTCAGGCCGGCCTCGATCTGCCCAACACCGAGCAGACCCGCGAGGAGCCCGAGTGTCAGCAAAAGGATCGCCGGCGGGATGAACCGGCCAAGACGCCAACCACCCAATGTCATTCCTCCGACTTCAAATCTGCGGTGCCGGATACGGCCATCGCCATCGCCAGGATCAAACACCAGCATAAACACTTATGGTTTATAAGCTATCGCAACTGTATCGCGACTTTGTGAATTTTTCGCGTTTCTTTTTCCCTCGGTATTGAGGGGCCCGCCAAATTGGGAAGCGGTGACGAAATCGTTATCCCTGTTTGGGGATATTGGGCCGGATGAAATGTAATTAACAGAGACTTGGGGAGGTCGGCTTCAAGGCCATTCGCGGTTCGGGAGGGAGCCGTGAAGGTGTGGACATGCGCGGCACGCTGTCGCCGCATCTTTGCCGGGCCTTGCGGTCTTTCAGAGAAGTCGGTTGGGCCCCCTGCCGCTTCTCGGCCTCCCCCATCGCGCCGGATTAAGTTCCGCCATCCACCACCACCGGCACCCGGCGGTCGCCCTGGAAGGTAATCGACCAGCGATCCCCGGGCCGGGCCTTGTCCGGTTCGGCGATGGGGTGGCCGTCCTGGTCGCGCACCAGGGCGAAACCGCGGCGCAGAACCTGTTCATAGGACAGGCTGTCGAGGAGGACGGCGACACGCTCGAAGGCCGCCCGGCGGCGGTCGACAAGGCGGCCATAGGCGGTGTCGAGGCGGCCGGCCAGGTTGTCGAGGGCGTGGCGCTTGTTGACGATCTGCTGGTCGGGGCCGGGCAGGCGGGCGGCCAGCTGGTCGAGCTGGGCCCGCCGCCGGTGCAGCAGATTGGTCAGGGCATTGGGCAGCCGCTCGCCCCAGTCGTCCAGCTTGGTCGCCAGGTCGTCGATGCGCCGGGCCGGATCGGGCAGGCCGCGGGCCAGCCCGGCGATGCGCTGGCGGCGCTCGTCGAGCAGGCGGTCGGCGGCGGCGGCCTGGCGACGGGCCAGATCCAGCAGCCGCAGCATCAGCTCGCGGCGAACCGGGACCGCCTTTTCGGCGGCGCCGGTCGGGGTGGGGGCGCGCAGATCGGCGGCGTAGTCGATCAGCGTGGTGTCGGTCTCATGGCCGACCGCCGAGATCAGCGGAATGGCCGAGGCGGCGGCGGCGCGGACGACGATCTCCTCGTTGAAGGCCCACAGGTCCTCCAGCGAGCCGCCGCCGCGGGCGACGATCAGCAGATCGGGGCGTGGCACCGGACCGCCGGCGGCCAGGCTGTTGAAGCCGTCGATGGCGGCGGCGATCTCGGCCGCCGCCCCATCGCCCTGCACCGCCACCGGCCAGAGCAGGACATGGCGTGGAAAGCGCTCGGCGAGACGGTGCAGGATATCCTTGATGACGGCGCCGGTGGGCGAGGTGATGACGCCGATGACCGCGGGCAGGAAGGGGATCGGCTTTTTGCGGCCGGGGTCGAACAGTCCCTCGGCGGCCAATCTGCGCTTGCGGTCCTCGAGAAGCTTGAGCAGGGCGCCCTGGCCGGCCGCTTCCATGCGGTCGACGACGATCTGGTATTTCGAACGGCCCGGATAGGTGGTCAGGCGGCCGGTCGCCACCACTTCCAGGCCGTCCTCCGGCGGCACCGCCAGACGCCCGGCGCTGCCGCGCCAGCAGACGGCGTCGAGCACCGCCTCGCTGTCCTTGAGGCTGAAATACAGATGCCCCGAGCTGTGGCGTTTGAATCCCGAGATCTCGCCTCTGACCCGGACATGGTCATAGGTCTGTTCGACGGTGCGCTTCAGCGCCTGCGACAGTTCGCCGACGGTGAATTCGGGGGCGTTGTGGGAGGTTGGGAGATCGCTCATCGGCCGAGGATAGGCGACAGTTTGCCGAGCCGCAATCTGTGCTACAACGTCGCGGATCAAAGCAAAGGGGGGCCGCATGAAGATACTGGTGGTGGGTTCGGGCGGGCGCGAGCATGCCCTGTGCCAGGCGATCCGCCGCTCGCCGCTGTGCAGCCTGCTGCTGGCGGCGCCGGGCAATGCCGGTATCGCCCAGTTGGCCGAACTGGTGCCCATTCCCGCCGAGGATGTGGAGGCCTTGACCGCCTACGCCGTCGCCCATGGTGTCGAGCTGGTGGTGATCGGCCCCGAAGTGCCGCTGGTGCTGGGTCTCGCCGACCGGCTGGCGGCGGCCGGCATCAAGGCCTTCGGTCCCAGTGCCGAGGCCGCCAGGCTGGAAGGCTCGAAAGGCTTCATGAAGGATGCGCTGGCCCGTTTCGGCGTGCCCACCGCCGCCTATGGCCGGTTTACCGAGGCGGAGGCCGCCAAGGCCTTTATCCGTGCCCAGGGGGCGCCGATCGTGGTCAAGACCGATGGTCTGGCGGCCGGCAAAGGGGTGGTGGTGGCGACCTCGGTCGACGAGGCGCTGGCGGCGGTCGATGCGATGATGGGCGAGCGCATCTTCGGCGCCGCCGGCGAAGAACTGGTGGTGGAGGAATTCCTGGCCGGCGAGGAGGCCAGCTTCTTCGCCCTGGTGGACGGCGAGACGGCGCTGCCGCTGACCGCCGTGCAGGACCACAAGCGGGTCGGCGACGGCGACACCGGTCCCAATACCGGCGGCATGGGCGCCTATTCGCCGGCGCCGGTGGTGACGCCGGAGATCGAGGCGAAGATCATGGAGCGCTGCATTCTGCCCACGGTACGCGGCATGGCGGCCGAGGGACGGCCCTATCGCGGCGTGCTGTTCGCCGGGCTGATGATCGACAAGGGCGAGCCCCGGTTGCTGGAATACAACGTGCGTTTCGGCGATCCCGAATGCCAGGTGCTGATGGCCCGGCTGACGTCCGATATCGTCGAACTGATGCTGGCCGCCGCCAACGGGACGCTTGCCGGGCGGACGGTGGCCTGGCGGTCCGAGCCGGCGCTGGTGGTGGTGATGGCCGCCAAAGGCTATCCCGGCGACTATCGCAAGGGCACGGCGATCGGCGGCCTGGCGGCGGCGGGCGCGGTGGAAGGCGTCACCGTCCTGCATGCCGGCACGAAAGCCGGCGAGGCGGGCAAGATCCTCGCCAATGGCGGACGGGTGCTGGGCGTCACCGCCATCGGCGCCACCCTGGCCGAGGCGCGGACCCGCGCCTACCGGGCGGTGGACCGGGTCGATTGGGACGACGGTTTCTGCCGCCGCGACATCGGCTGGCGGGCGCTATAGTCGCCACCGGCCTGGATGAAACTTAAACAGTGGCACGGGCAAGGACGCTCGTGCCACTGCTTCTTGTTAGTTTCTAATTCCCGGCGTCGGCGGTCTGCAGATGCCAGCCGCCCTCGTCATGGGTCAGCATGACCTCGCTCTTCGCCGGGCCGGTCCAGGGGCCGCGGCGCAGCAGCAGGTGATCGGTGTCGGTCCAGGACAGCGCCTCGTACACCGTGTCGTCCTCGTCCTTGGCCGCCACCGCGAAATCGAGTACCGGCGAGGCCCCGGCCAGTGACCAGATCTCCAGCCGGCGCGGTGACGACCATTCGAGGTCGCTGACGGTGGCCGCCGCCCGCCGGCCGTCGGGAGAAAATTTCGGCAGGCCGAGCAGGACGGTGGCGGCGCCGCTTCGCCCATCCACCAGCAAAGCCGCGTTGGCCTCGTCCCAATGTTCCTCGACCACCAGGAAGCGGCCGTCGGGGCTGGCGCCGGCAAAGTCGAAGGAGCGGGCGATCTGAGGCGGACAGGCGGCCTGGCCGCAGATCAGATCGTCGGCCAGGCGGAGTTTGCGGCCGTCGTTCAGCGTCAATGTCAGCTGCGCGCCGTCGCGCCGCACCCGGCCGTCGCTGGCGGCGATCCGCGGGGCCTCGCTGCGGTCGCGACCATCGGCGATTTCCTGCAGCCAATCGGCCAGATCGGGATCGGCCTCGGCGGCGGGCGTCGGCGGCGGCGGCAAAGGCTGCTCGGCGGATGCGGCATGGCGGGGGTCGGTCAGCACCGGCGGTTCGTCGCTCCAGGGCAGCAGCAGTTCGCCGCCGGCGGCGTCGGCCAGGCGATAACCGCCGCCGGCGCTGTTCCATCCGAGATAGCGGTAGCGACGCTCCAGACCGGCCGGGCAGGGCAGGTCGCCGCAGTCGCCGCGGTCGGCCAGCGTCAGCACTTCGCCGCCTTTCAGCCGCAGATTGAGCGTCGGGCCATCGCGCCAGGCGATGCCGCCGGAGGCGGCCAGGGCTGCCGCCTCCTCACGGGCGGCCTGCTCCGTCGCGGCGTCGGGCGAGGCCGGCGGCGGCGGCCGGTTGAACAGCGCCAGGCCGAGGGCGCCGGCCAGCACGGACAGTACGATGATCAGCAACGATGTCTTACGCATGGCGGTCTCCGACGGGCCTTTCCCATCTGGTGCAGAATGGCCGGGACGGCGACGGCCGTCTTTCCTCCGAAGGTCCTATCCGTTACGCCACGGCGGGTTCCGGCCAACCGCCGGTCTGGCGCAAGGCCTCGGCCAGGGCCATGGCGGCGCTGATGCTTAAATTGAGCGAGCGGGCGCCGGGACGCAAGGGGATGCGCAGCCTGGCATCGGCCAGATCATGCACCTCGGCGGGGACGCCGGCGCTTTCCCGGCCGAACAGCAGGACGTCGTCCGGGCGAAAGGCGAAGTCGACATGGCGTCCGTCGCCGGCGGTGGTCAGCAGGATCAGCCGGCCGGGCTCGCGGCGGGCGAGGAAATCCGCCCAGGAGGCGTTCTGCCGGATCTCGGCGAGGCCGAGATAATCCATGCCGGCCCGCTTGAGGCGCCGGTCATCCCACAGGAAACCGCAGGGTCCGATGACCTCGAGAGGAATGCCGAAACAGGCGGCCAGACGGATGATGGCGCCGACGTTTTGGGGAATGTCCGGTTGATAGAGGGCGAGGCGCATAGAGTGATTTCCGCAATGAACTGGAAGCGGCGGACATAATCCGTCGCTTTTCAAGTCAGTGGAATTGCTTTATATGCCTCGATTGGCTTCTGTTCGCGGCGCAGGTCGACCGCGCTCTGGCCGGGGAATCAAGAGGGATAGACCATGGCTCATACTTCGACACCGCCCCAGGATTCGCCGGGCGACGGCCAATCGCGACGGGATTTTCTGTTATATGCCACCACCGCCGTCGGTGTGACAGGCACCGGTCTCGCCCTGTGGCCTTTCATCCACAGTCTTAACCCGTCGGCCGACACGCTCGCCATGTCCACCACCGAAGTGGACCTGACGCCGATCGCCGAAGGCCAGGCCATTACCGTCACCTGGCGCGGCAAGCCGGTGTTCATCCGCCATCGTACGGCGGCCGAGATCGCCTCCGCGCGCGACGTCAAACTGGACGAACTGCGCGAACCGGAAGCCGACGACAAGCGGGTGAAGAAGCCGGAATGGCTGATCCTCGTGGGCATCTGCACCCATCTCGGCTGCATCCCCCTGGGCCAGAAGGCCTCCGATCCCCGTGGTGAGTACGGCGGCTGGTACTGCCCCTGCCACGGTTCGGTCTACGACACCTCGGGCCGTATCCGCCAGGGTCCCGCACCGTCCAATCTGGCGGTACCCAGCTATACTTTCCTGAGTGATACCTCGGTCCGGATCGGCTAGGAGCGAACCGATGAGTAGTACAAAATTCGACAACAAAGTCGTCCAGTGGGTCGATGACCGCCTGCCGATCTTCTCGATGCTCAAACATGACGCGGTCGACTATCCGACGCCGCGTAATCTGAATTACTGGTGGAACTTCGGTTCCCTGGCCGGGGTGATGCTGGTGATCATGCTGCTGAGCGGCATTATCCTGGCCATGCATTACACGCCGAATGTCAATCTGGCGTTCACCTCGGTCGAACGGATCATGCGCGACGTCAACTATGGCTGGCTGCTGCGCTATCTGCATATGAACGGCGGCACCTGGTTCTTCATATGCGTCTACATCCACATCTTCCGCGGCCTCTATTACGGGTCCTACAAGGCGCCGCGTGAACTGCTGTGGTGGCTGGGGCTGGTCATCTATCTGGTGATGATGGGTACCGCCTTCATGGGCTATTGCCTGCCCTGGGGGCAGCTGAGCTATTGGGGAACCACCGTGATCACTAATCTGTTCACCGCCATTCCGGTGGTCGGCGATTCGATCACCACCCTGCTGTGGGGCGGCTTCTCGGTGGACAACCCGACCCTGAACCGCTTCTTCTCGCTGCATTACCTGTTGCCGTTCGTCATCTTCGCCCTGGTCTTTCTGCATCTGGTGGCGCTGCATACCACCAAGTCGAACAATCCGCTGGGCATCGATGTCAAGGGACCGCAGGACACCATTCCCTTCCATCCCTATTACACCATCAAGGACCTGCTGGGCGTCGGCGTGCTGATGATCCTCTATCTCGGCTTCGTCTTCTTTGATCCCAACTTCTTCGCCGAGCCGACCAACTACGTGCCGGCCAATCCGCTGGTGACGCCGCCGCACATCGTCCCCGAATGGTATTTCCTGCCCTTCTACGCCATTCTGCGTTCGGTGCCCGATAAGCTGGGCGGTGTTCTGGCCATGTTCGGCGCCATCATCGTCTTCTTCTTCCTGCCCTGGATCGACAGCTCGAAGGTGCGCTCCGCCACCTTCCGGCCCATCTTCAAGCAGGTCTTCTGGATCTTTTTGATCGACTGCCTGATCCTCGGCTATATCGGCTCGCAACCTCCCGAGGGCATCATGGTGCCGCTGGGACGGATCTTCTCCGTGGTTTATTTCGCCTTTTTCCCGTTGCTCTGGGTGATCGGCAAGGTGGAGAAACCCAGACCGCTGCCGAACAGCATCGCCCTGCCGGTCTTGAAAGCCGGGCAGGCCGGACATGCCGAAAAGCCGTTGGAGAAAGCGTGATGCGCAAGAGTCTGCTCTTAGCCCTGATGGCGGGGCTGGTCGCCGCCGCCGTTCCGGCCATGGCCAATGAGGGTGCTGAACCGGCCCCGCAGAACTGGGCGTTTCACGGCGTCTTCGGTCAATATGACAAGGCGCAGCTGAAACGCGGGTTCCAGGTCTTCCGCGAGGTTTGCTCGAACTGCCATTCGATGAAACTGGTGGCCTACCGCAATCTCGCCGATCTCGGGTTCAGTGACGACGAGATCAAGGACATCGCCGCCGAAAAGCAGACGCAGGACGGCCCCAACGATCAGGGCGACATGTTCCAGCGTCCGGCGCGGCCGTCCGACCATATCGTGCCGCCCTTCCCCAATGACCAGGCGGCGCGGGCCGGCAACAACGGCGCCCTGCCTCCCGATCTGTCGCTGATGACCAAGGCGCGTCCCGGCGGAGCGGATTATGTCTTCGCCCTGCTGACCGGCTTCGCCGATGCGCCGGCTGGCGTGACGGTCCCCGACGGGATGTATTACAACCCCGCCTTCCCCGGCCATCAGATCGCCATGCCGCCGCCGGTCGCCGACGAGTCGGTGACCTATGCAGACGGCACCAAGGCGACCAAGGATCAGATCTCCCGGGATGTTTCAGCCTTCCTCAACTGGGCGGCGGAACCGGAACTTGATGCCCGCCATGCTCTGGGGATCAAGGTCATGCTGTTCCTTTTCGTGCTGACGGCGATGATCTATGCCGTCAAGAAGAAGATCTGGGCCGACGTTCACTGAGGGCCGGGTGATGGTCACTCCGGTTCTCGGGGTCATAGGCGGCAGCGGCGTCTATGACATCGACGGGCTCGCCAACTGCCGATGGCGGCGGGTGGAGAGCCCGTTCGGCGAGCCGTCGGATGAGTTGCTGTTCGGCGAGTTGGACGGACAGCCGCTGGTGTTCCTGCCGCGCCACGGCCGCGGCCATCGCATTCCGCCGTCGGAGCTCAATTACCGCGCCAATATCGACGCGCTGAAGCGGTCCGGGGTCAGCGAAATCATCTCGGTCTCGGCGGTCGGGTCGCTGCGGGAGGACCTGCCGCCCGGCAGTTTCGTCCTCGTCGACCAGTTCATCGACCGCAGCTTCGCCCGCATCAAGAGCTTTTTCGGCACCGGCCTGGTGGCCCATGTCGGCATGGGACACCCGGTCTGCGGCCGCCTCGGCGAGGCATTGCTGGCTGCCGCCGCGGAAAGCGGATTGACCCTTCACCGCGGCGGCACCTATCTGGTGATGGAGGGGCCGCAATTCTCCACCCGCGGCGAATCCCTGCTGTACCGGTCCTGGGGCTGCGACGTCATCGGCATGACCAACATGCCGGAAGCCAAATTGGCCCGTGAGGCCGAGATCTGCTACGCCACCGTCGCCATGGTCACCGATTTCGACTGTTGGCATCCCGATCATGATCATGTGACCATCGAGGGCATTATCCAGGTGGTGCACAGCAACGCCGAACACGCCCGTTCGCTGGTCCGCGCCGTCGCGCCGAAATTGCGCCACCGGGCGGAGCCCTGCGGAAAAGGCTGCCATCACGCCCTGGAACACGCCATCGTCACCCATCCTTCCGTTCGCGATCCGGCATTGGTGGCGATGCTCGACGCGGTGGCCGGACGTGTGCTGAAGAGATGAAAATCCGTGGGGTGCCGACCCGGACCATCTGGCCGGCGGCCGACGGCCATGGCGTCCATATCATCGATCAGACCCGTCTGCCCCATGATCTGGTGACGCTCCTCCTGGCCGGCCTGGAAGATGCCGAGACGGCCATCCGCGACATGCAGGTCAGGGGAGCCCCGCTGATCGGTGCCACCGCCGCCTATGGCGTCGCCCTGGCGATGCATCGGGACAGCTCGGACCAGGCCCTCGCCGCAGCCTGCCGGCGGCTGCTGGCGACACGGCCGACGGCGGTCAATCTCCGCTGGGCGCTTGACGACATGACGGGATATCTGGCGCCGCTGGCTGCCGCCGACCGGTGTGCCGCGGCCTATGCGCGGGCGGCGGCGATCGCCGACGAGGATGTGGCGATCAATTCCGCCATCGGCGAGCATGGACTGGCGGTGATCCGCCGTCTGTGGAGCGACCGGCAGGCGGCGGGCGCCACCAGGTTCAATATCCTGACCCATTGCAATGCCGGCTGGCTGGCCACGGTCGATTGGGGAACCGCGCTGGCGCCGGTCTACAAGGCCGCCGAGGCCGGCATTCCGCTGCATGTCTGGGTCGACGAGACGCGGCCGCGCAACCAGGGCGCCAGCCTGACCGCCTGCGAACTGGGCTGGCAGGGCGTTCCCCATACGGTGGTGGTCGACAATACCGGCGGCCATCTGATGCAGCATGGCCTGGTCGACATGGTCATCGTCGGCACCGACCGGACCACCGCCCATGGCGATGTCTGCAACAAGATCGGCACCTATCTCAAGGCCCTGGCGGCCAAAGACAATGGGGTGCCGTTCTATGTCGGGCTGCCCGGCCCGACCATCGACTGGACCATTGCCGACGGCGTCGCCGAGATACCGATCGAGGAACGTGACCCCAGGGAAGTCACCGAGGTAATCGGCCGGGCGGCGGACGGCCGGCGGATCGCCGTGCGGATCACGCCCGATGACACGCCGGCGGCGAATTACGGCTTCGACGTCACCCCGGCCCGCCTGGTCACCGGCCTGATCACCGAACGCGGCGTCTGCCCGGCCTCGGCGGCGGGACTGCTCGGGCTCTATCCGGAAAGGGGCGCCCGCGCGCCATGACCGCCGCCCCGCTTCGTATCGGCGGGTTGTTCCTGGCGATGGCGGCGGCACTCGGCGGCGACGGCGATTTCACCACCCATCTGGCGTCCTACGGCCTGCTGGTCATGCACGCCCCAGGGGAGAGCCCGGTCGGCCCTGCCGGCAACGGCCGCGCCGGCATCTATCTCGGCGGCACTCTGGTGCTGACGGCCGCTCATGTCGCCGGAAGCGGCACAATGCTGTCGGTGATCGCCGATGGCCGGTCTATACCTGCCCGGATGGTCAAAGCCGGCGATCTCGCCCAAACCGATGTCTCGCTGATGGCGCTGCAAGCGGAAGACCTGCCCCGCCGGCTTGCCGCCCTGCCGGCTTTGCGGCTGTGCGACGAGCCGCCGCAGCTGGGCGAGGCGGTGACGGTGGTCGATTACCGGCAACTCAGCTTTTCCACCATTCTGTCGCCGGAGACCCTGCCGCCCGGCGTGTCGTGGAAATTCTCGTCGCTGATTCGTGACGTCTATACCACCGGGAATTCCGGCTCGGGGGTTTTTGCCGACGCCGGAGGCTGTCTGGCCGGCATCTTGAGCCGCAAGGTGGAGCGTCAGGTGACCGACGCCGCGGGCGCCGTCCGCACCGAAGGGGTGGCCAAATATTTCGTGCCGGCGGCGGAAATCCGGGCGTTTCTCGGCGACAATCTGCCTTAGATCACCCGGAAATTCTTGAACTGCCAGGGGTCGGCGGTGTCGATGTCCTCGGGGAACAGGCCGCCGCGGTCCTGCAGCGGCGTCCAGTCGGAATACCGTCCCACCACATCGCCGAGATAGGGGTTGCAGATCTCGAGGATGCGCTCGAAGTCCAGCTCGTCCGGCTCGATAACCCCCACCCTGGGGTTTTCAAGGGCCCAGACCATGCCGGCCAGCACGGCGACGGTAACCTGCAGGCTGGTGGCGTTGTTGTAGGGCGCCAGCTGCCGGGCCTCGTCGATAGTCAGTTGCGAGCCAAACCAATAGGCACCCTTGGCGTGGCCCATCAACAATACGCCGAGCTCGTCGATGCCGGAGACGATCTCCTCCATCAGCAGCCGCTTGGTGCCCTGGCGATGCCAGTTCTTCCCGGCCAGCTCGTGGATCGACAATACGGCGTCGTCGCAGGGATGATAGGCGTAATGCGTGGTCGGCCGATAGCGGACCACGCCGTCGCGGCGCTGGGTGTAATAATCCGAGATCGAGATGGCCTCGCCATGGGTGATGAGAAAACCATGGAAGGGGCCCTCGAAGGGTGTCCAGCTGCGCACGCGGACGCTGGCGCCCGGCCGCATCAGATAGATTGCCGCATCGCAGCCGAAATCATGGCGGAAGCCGTCGCCCGGCAGCGCTTTTTCATGGCTGCCCCATCCAAGTTCGGCCGGCTGGGCGCCTTCGCCGACAAAGCCGTCGATGGACCAGGTGTTGACGAATTCGTTGACGCCCTTGGGCAGGCTGGCCACCTGGGTATCGCGTTCGGCAATGTGGATGACCTTGATCGACAGGCGCTCGGCCAGGGCCCCCCATTCCGCCCGGTTGGTCGGTTTGGCCAGGGTGACGCCGGTGTCGCGGGCGATATTGAGCATCGCCTGTTTGACCAGGTGGGAGACCAGGCCGGGATTGGCGCCATGGGTGATCACCGCCGTCGGAGCGGAGGCGGATTTGAGCTTCAGCGCCGTTTCGCGAAGGGCATAGTTGGAGCGCTGGGACGGCGACAGCGAGGTATCGGTATAGCCGCCGACCCAGGGCTCGATGCAGGTGTCGAGATACAGGGCGCCCTTATCCCGGCAATATTCGATAAGGGCGATGGATGACACGTCCACCGAAACATTCAGCAGGAAGTCGCCTTCCGAAATCAAAGGCCCGAGGACATCGCGGTAGTTTTCCCGGGTCAGGGCCTGGCGGATGAAGCGGATGCCATAGTCCTTGGCCTCACCATGGCCACGTTCTTCCGCGGTGACGATGGAGATCTTTTTCGGGTCGAGATCGATATGCTTGAGGATGAGGGGAAGCACACCTTGTCCGATGCTGCCGAACCCGACAATGACCAGACGGCCGGTAAAGCGAATGTGCTTCATCTGAGTGTTCCCCTGATAAACCTATCTCCGAGAAAAAGGATCCCTGATTTACCCTATTTTTATCCCTCGCGACAGTCGCTAAACGTTAAACAAAAAATGCAGAATATCGCCATCCTGGACCAGGTAATCCTTGCCCTCCAGGCGCATCCGACCGGCCTCTTTGGCCGCCGCCTCGCCGCCCAGGGTGATGAAATCGTCATAGGCGATGGTCTCGGCGCGGATGAACCCGCGTTCGAAGTCGCTATGGATGACTCCTGCCGCCTGCGGCGCCTTCAGTCCCTTTTGCAGGGTCCAGGCCCGGGCCTCCTTGGGGCCGACGGTAAAGAAGGTGATCAGATGCAGCAGTTCATGGCCGGCCCGGATGACCCGGGCCAGGCCGGTTTCCTCCAGGCCGAGGGCGGCAAGAAAATCACGGCGGTCGGAGTCGTCGGTCAGCATCGCCACCTCGGCTTCGATGGCCGCTGAGATGACCACATGGGCGGTGCCTTCGGCTGCGGCTCGGGCCGCAACTTTGGCCGACAGCGCGTTGCCCGCGGCGGCCGAGGCTTCATCGACATTGGCGGCGTAGAGCACCGGCTTGATGGTCAGCAGGCCGAGGGTTCTGACGATGGCGCGCTGTTCGGCCTCAAGGGAAACCGAGCGCGCCGGGCGGCCGGCGCGCAGCGCGTCGAGCACCGGCTCCATGACCTCCAGCGCCGCCTTGGAGTCCTTGTCCCCGCCCTTGGCCTTTTTGCCGACGCTGACGATGCGTCGCTCAAGGCTGTCGAGATCGGCCAGCA